>CAZNDM010000085.1:0-12447 GCA_964571845.1 uncultured bacterium
CCCCCATCTTGCGAGAAAAATTCCAAACCCCTTCCCCGCAGTGCGTTTAGCACTGCGGGGGAGGATTAAGGAGGGGGCAAAACGAGCTGATTTGACAGGGAAAAGCAGGTGGAGCTCTTTTTGCCCTCCCCTTAATCCCCTCCCACTTCGTGGGAGGGGAGTTTGTAGGTGGACCCCCGCAAAGCGGGAGGGGAGGTTGAGAGATAAACTCCTGTAAAGCGGGAGGTGAGAATGGCCTCTTCCACTCTATGGGTGGGTGTTTGTAGGTGAGGCCACTCACTTTCTGGAGGGGAGGTTGGGGGTGACTTCTGCAGATCGGGAGGTGGTGAATGGAACAGGAGACCGAAAAGTGCGCTCCACACAATTCTGACATATCGTGGAGGAGGAAAGCGGTGAGTGTCCCCTCACAGTATCAAATGTTCTGGGGGAGGTAATTAAAAACATCCCCCTTCTACCCCAAAGGAATTTTAGAACACCCTCTATTCTGCATTAAATAATGAGAAGTACCTGACAGGGCTCGTTTCTTTTTTAAATAACAACAACCAGAGGATTCTATCACATGTGCTAAATTGTTGAAATAGAATCTTATTGCGTTCTAACAAATAGCCTTTTCCCCTCTATCCATAAACTTTCCCTCTAACTACCACCTTTACCGCAGGGTTTTGTCTATATCGGATTCATTTTGCTCTCTGTTGAAACACCTACTTTGAAACTGTAAAAGGTGGGAGTTTTGCTTTAATATTTAAAAAATCACATTGAGAGGGTCCCATTATGGTGGTAATTTTAACTATCTTCGTACTCGGAATAATTATTTTTGTCCATGAATTTGGCCACTTTATTGCCGCAAAGCTCGTGGGAATCTATGTAGAAACTTTTTCCATTGGATTTGGACCGAGGATATTTTCCTTCAGATTCTGGGATACTGAATTTGCTCTATCTGCAATACCGTTTGGTGGTTATGTGAAAATGAAAGGTGACAATCCCGAAGAGACTACATACGCCGGCGATGAATTCCTCGGAAAATCTGTGCCACAGCGAATTCTTGTCGTCCTCTCTGGTCCTGTAATGAATCTTATCCTTGGATTCGTGGTTTTCTTTGGTGCCTACAAGTTTGTCGGATTCACATCCATACCCGGTAACAAAATCGAATCCGTTGAGGAAGGTTCCATAGCTCAACTTGCTGGATTTAAGCCTGGGGATGAGATCCTTTCTATCGACGGGCAGCCATTCAAATACTGGGAAGATTTTTTTAAGAAAATCCTGAAGCCGGGTGTTCACAGGGTCGTGGTCAGGAGGGGCGACGAGAAAGTTACCATCAGTGTCTCATATAAAGACACATTAAAACTGGGTTTTATACCTTACATTCCGCCAGTAATTGGTGAGGTCAGAAAGGGTGGACCTGCTGACAGGGCGGGTTTCATGCCCGGTGATTCTGTTGTTGCCATCAACGGAGCTGAAATTCGAAGCTGGAGTGACATGGTGAAAATCATCAAATCGCATCCGCAGGAAACTTTGAAAGTTACTGTGTACAGAGCGGGAAAACTCGTGACACTAACTGTCGTGCCTGAGGCGAAGGTTGACGAAAATGGTAAAAAGATCGGCTTGATAGGAATAATGGCACCTTATGTGACTGTCAGGTTGCCTTTCAAAGAAGCTTTGATGGTCTCTGTTAACAGGACTATATCCTCGGCAAAGTTGATTTTTGATATTCTTGGAAAACTCGTGACGCGGAAAGTTTCGGTTAAGCAAATTGGGGGTCCTGTGATGATCGGCAAGGTGATAGGTGAGTCTTACAGTTACGGTCTTTACACCCTTCTGGTCGTTGTGGCTCTGATTTCCATAAACCTATTTGTTATAAACATAATCCCATTTCCTGCCCTCGATGGATGGTATGTGTTGATATTCCTGATTGAGGCAATTGCAGGTAAGCCTGTGCCACTCAGGACACAGGCGCTGCTTCAGAGACTCGGATTTGCAATTCTCATCGCTTTCATGCTTCTGATTACATTTTTTGACATATCGAGGATTTTCGGTGGCAGGTGAAAGTTTTTTTAACATACTTGGCCTTGCCAGAAGAGCGGGCAAGTTGATACACGGGCATGACGCTGTGCTCAGAAACTTTGAGCGCGGCAGATTGCTCATTATTTCTCTCGACTACAGCCGCAGAGAATCCTCCTATTTTCGGAGACTTGCGGTGAAAAAAGGTATTCCTGTCTTATTCGTTGGCTCAAAAGAAGAGTTTGGAAAGTTGCTGGGAACTTCGCCAACCGGTGTCCTTTTAGTTGTTGACAGAAATTTTGCCCGGAAACTGCTTGAGGAGTTCAACAGGGAATGACGGCACTTGCACTTTTTTACATAACTCTTGCTGGGCTGGCTATCGGTACATTTGCTTCAATGCTCGGTATCGGCGGAGGCCTGCTGATAGTTCCAACTCTCACACTTTTTCTGCACTTTCCGATAAAACACGCCATCGGTGTAAGCCTCATTGGAGTCTCTGCAACCTCCCTGATGGCGACTTCAAACTATTTAAGGGCGGGTCTGGTGGATGTGGAGCTCGGCATCACACTCGAGAGCTCCACCATACTTGGTGCCCTCGTTGGTGGTATTGTGAGCGGTCACCTGAGTAACCGACTGTTGTACCTGCTTTTTTCCATTCTTGTGATATATACTTCGTTTGTCATGTGGCGCGGAAAAAAGGTGAAGGATGTGGAGGACGGGAATTACACCAACTACACGGCAGGGATAGGCTTCTCATTCTTTGCCGGAATTGCATCTGCTGTTCTGGGAATTGGCGGCGGAGTTCTGAAAGTCCCGATCATGAATATCCTCATGAATGTTCCCGTAAAAGTTGCTGTGGCGACATCGAGTTTTATGATCGGAATGACTGCTGTAACCGGTGTGTTCCCTTATATCGAAAGAGGAGAAGCGGATCCCGTTTTAGCCGCTGCGATTGTTGTGGGCACACTTTCAGGAGCATACCTCGGATCAAAAATTATGAGAAAGGTTCCCACAGTCATGCTCAGAAAGGGCTTTGCCCTTCTCCTGCTGGGTGTGGGTATCAGGATGTTTATAAAAGGGCTATGATAGAGAAGGAACTTTCCAGAATTCTCAGAATCATGCTTTATTCCGCATTTGGTGTGATTTTCCTGGGCATTGTCCTCTACAGTTTTACAGGTCGGGGGAAAATCGTATTTGAAACAGGCATTTTGATGATCCTGCTTTCACCCTTAGCTGAGTTTTTAACGATCCTCGTCTTCGGATTTAAGAGGAAAAACAGAAAGTTTATCCTTCTTTCACTCTGGATGGTTGCCGTGTTTCTCTTTTCTTCCCTGAAGTTTTTTATCTTTTAGATCAGAGGATTTTGCTCATAAACAGCTTTGTGCGTGGATGTTCGGGATTGGTAAAGATCTTCGATGCAGGCCCCTCCTCCACGATTTTTCCGTCGTCCATAAAAATGACCCTTGTTGCAACCTCTCTGGCAAATCCCATTTCGTGAGAGACAACGATCATTGTCATTCCTTCTCTTGCCAGCTCGATCATAACATCAAGAACCTCTTTGATCATCTCAGGATCCAGTGCGCTTGTAGGCTCGTCAAAAAGCATGACTTTGGGCTTCATTGCAAGTGCACGGGCAATGGCAACCCTCTGCTGCTGACCACCTGAAAGTTGAGACGGATAGCTGTTGGCTTTCTCTTTTATCCCCACCTTGTCAAGGAGTTCCAGTGCAAGCTCCCGCACCTTTTCTTTTGGCTCTTTTTTTACCACCACAGGACCGAGCATAACATTTTCAAGCGCGGTGAGATGGGGAAAAAGGTTAAAATGCTGGAAGACCATGCCGACTTCAGCCCGGATTTTGTTTTTGTCAACCTTTTTATCTGCAATGTCCTTTCCCTCAATATAAATGTGCCCGCTGTCAATCTTCTCAAGTGCATTAATGCACCTTAACATCGTGCTTTTCCCGGCTCCTGAAGGACCGACAATAACAACGACTTCTCCTTTTTTAACCTCAAAGGAAACCCCTTTCAATACATGGAGATGACCAAATCTTTTGTGAACATCAACTACTCTTACCATTGACTCTCATCCTTCTTTCAAGATAGTGTGTGAAAACCGAAAGTGTTGTTGTCATGATAAAATACAGAGCAGCGACAGTAAACCACACCTCAAAGGGCCTGAATATCCTTGAATTTATCTGCCTGCCGGTGAGTGTGAGCTCAGGTAAAGACATGACGGAGACGAGTGATGAATCCTTTATCAAAGATATAAACTGACCGGCGAGAGGAGGGATTATAACTCTGAACGCCTGAGGCAGAATAATGTGTCTCATAACCTGAAAATAGTTCATTCCGAGTGAGTATGCCGCTTCCCATTGTCCTTTAGGAATACTCTGGATACCTGCACGGACTATCTCAGTTACATACGCACCTTCAAAGACTGACAGTGCAAAAACAGCAGCCTGAAAAGCTGACATGTTGAAAATGGTTGCAATGAAAAAGTAAACGATGAAGATCTGGATCAGGAGCGGAGTATTCCTGATTGACTCTACATACACAGAGGCAAGGAGCCTCAGTGCAGGTTCACTGGAGATTTTCATGAGTCCACCGATAACACCGATGATAATTGCCACTATCGTTGACACAGCCGAGACCTCAAGTGTAAGGACAGCAGCTTTCAGGAATACCGGGAGGACAGGTGGTATATCCTGCCAGTGCCAGTTGTATATATCTTTTGCCTGAATTAAATAGGCACCGGCAAAGAGAATCAGGAAAAATACAAAGAGTATCACAAAAGATCTGAGTGTAAATTTTGATTCGCTAATGGCTAAAGACCTCCTTTCAGGGATTTTTGATGGGGGCGCGCGCCAAAGGCGCGCGCCCCAAAAACCTTAATCTTTTACCTTCTCGAGCCAGGGCATATCAACAAACCATTTCTTAAATAGCTTGTCATAGGTCGTCTGCCCCGGTGGCCCATCGTGCTTGATCTGATAAATAAATGTGTTTATCCATCTCAAGAAATCAACATCGCCCTTCCTGATGGCAAAACCAAAATATTCGTATGTAAATGGCTCAAGTATCGCTCTCACCTTGTCCTTGTGCCTTCCAGCCCAGATTGCAAGAAACGGCTGGTCAAACACCATGAGATCGGCTTTACCCTGTGTGACCGCCATAGCAGCCTCAACCTCTTTTTCATACCTCTTGAATTTTGCCTTTGGGAACATCTTTGTTGCCGCAAAATCACCTGTGGTTCCCGTCTGTATTGCGATCACATATCCTGAACCGTCTCCAAGATCCTTGTAGCTCTTAATGTGTGCAGCCTTACCCTTTTTATTCACAAGAATAGCCTGACCAGTTTTGAAATAAGGATCAGAGAAATTGACGGCAAGTGCTCTCTTGAGTGTAATTGTCATTCCCGATGCAATAATGTCAAACTTACCAGTATTCAGAGCAGGAATAATGCCGTCCCAATCAGTGTTCACGATCTTTAACTTAACACCCATCTCTTTTGCCATCAGCTTCACGAGATCAATATCAAATCCAATGATACTGCCATCCTTTGCCACCATCTCAAAAGGAGCGTATCCTGCGTTGAGCCCGACACGAAGCTCACCCCTCTTCAAGATTTGCTCAAGATACGAATTCCTGGCAATATCCTCAGGGGATACTGCCATCAGCATTACCGGCACGATTGCCAGCAGCAATACCAGTTTTCTCATAACACACCTCCTTTAATTGGGGAATTTGTTTCATTGGAGGGAAAGAACTCAAAATATAGCTTCACAAATTCATACTCATCCAAAGTGCATAAATTTTAATATCCGATGAAAAATTTTTCAATTAACGCGGAGAAAGACTGTTCGGAAAAATTTTGTTCGGGAGGGGATAAAGGGAAGGTATCAAAAGCCCCACCTGCTCTCTCCAGTGAAATTCCGCCCTTACTGTCCCTTCTCGATTCTCCTCCGCTTTGCAGGAGTTTAAATGAAAGATATACCTCACGGCACTGACGCACTGTGGGAGAGGGAGTGATAAATTACCCAAAGACCTTCCCGGAATTCGGGAAAGAACAATTCCCCTTCACAGCAATGGGAAGAGGAGAAATGGTTGATACTGTTTAGGTGAGAAAATGCGATCACTTCTATTCACCAAATTGGCATAAGTAACTTGTGATCTTCTTTTTACAGGAAAACTCACTAACAACCTATCCTCATTTGTGAAAGTCAGCCAGTAACCTCATCTTCCGCCACATGGGAGTCTTCTCCCAAATTCTCTTCCGCTGTGAGGGAGTTCACATACAACCATCCCACCACATTAAGTTTTTCCCGAAAACCTTCGTTAACGCAGGTCGATCCGGATCCAGTTGAGAGTCCCCGAAAACCTGATTGGATCCATGTTGTAACCTTCTTTCTCACCTTTTGTGAAGTTGAGTATGCCTTTTATGACAATGCCAGGAAAGAGGCCAGAAAAAAAGTGTCTCCCAAATTTTGACGAAAAATAAATCCTCTTCCACCTGGTGTCAAAGAAATTAAACCTGCTGACTGTTGACTTAAAATCCAGGATCACAACCCCTGCTTCTCTTGCCCCTGCTCCTATAAACTCGATTCTCGAAAACGAAGAGACAATGAGGAGGGAATCGCAGAGGCTAACCGGGCTGTATCGATCGAAAAAGGTGATTTTTGATCCAGTTGATTGAACGAAGATGGAGGAGAAGCGGAGTTTCTTGAGGTCAAAGAAGATATTGGAGGCGGTCGAGCTGATGTTTAGTTTTGTAAGGCGGGGCGGGAGCCCCAGAAGGGCTCCCGCCCCGCCTATCATTACCCCCCTTTCCCCATCAATATCCACTATCATCGTATCTCCCCTGTACTCAACCCTCACCCCGATCCTCTCTACCTGTAAATCTCCATCTGTGCCATAAATTGTCAATTTCTTTCCTTTTAAAACACCCCTAACCATCACATATTCCACACTGTCAGCTCCGTAGGTGAGGCAAATTACCAGCGCAAGAAGGTAACCTACCATTTAAACCTCCAGTTTAGACCTGCAAATATTCTGTAGCCCTCTCCGTTAATAGGGCTTGCGATGCCCAGATACCAGTCATCGGATATAATCCCGGCTCCCAGATCATAGAAAACATCGTCTGATTCATCGGTTTGACCTGCGTCGAACCTGATGAAGAAATTCTCGTCGAGAATGGAAATTTTTGCAGTAAGATTTACGAGGAACATCCATTTTGAGCCATGGAATTCTTTCCATCTGTAGCCGGGCATTGTGAAGGGTCCCCCAAGATGGAAATCAAATGGAGCCACAAGTGAGTCAGTAGAATAAATTCCTGAAATAACTGGAAGGAATTCGATATCTTCTGTTTTAAATCTTCCTCTCAGAATTCCGGTGGCTTTCAAAAATTCTGGATAATCCGGGTTTATCTGTTTTTCAAGGCTCATGCGTGCCAGGAGATTTCTGGATTTGAATTCAGCCTCTGAAGACATAAACTCCGCTGAACCTTCCAGGATCGGGGGATTTGGAGGAAAAGCTCTTGACCTTCTGTAAAAGAGAGACCAATTGGTTACAGTCTCCATACCTGTTAGTGTTTTCCTCTCATAGCCTGCTTTTAACCAGAAATTTTTGAATACTAAACCACCGAAGATACCGATACCCTTGCTGTGATAGAAATCCGTGTATGTAGAGTGGAGAAGTAGAGACGAGATCGTATTTTCTTCGCTGGAAAGAAACATAGCGTCCTGTGCCCTTCTTTCGGAATAGCCTCTGAAATAGATGCAAAAATGGCCAAAAGATTTAAGTCCGTGGAGGTAAAAATCCACTCTTTCAGCGGCAAATGAATAACCCACATACCCACCGTAAAAATCGTCTCCTTTGTTATCACCAAAAGGAAAGTTTAGAGTTAGACCATCCACGCTTGTGTATTCAATGGGAAATCTATTCCAAGTGGAAAGCGGTAAGTGATCTCTTGACTCAAATGGAGGTTCGATAGAAAACTCGATAATTTTCAAAATTTTTTCTTCACTTTCAGGTGATGACATAACGATGAGCTTGCCGGTTCCAAGATCGTATAGGGAAACCCTGCCGAATTTACTCCTCACATTTGTTATCGAGGCAGGAGCACGGTGGGTGTAGATGTCAATGTCCCCTGAATTGGATGTTATTTCAAGAGAATCGCATACGGGTCCGTAGTAAACTATATCACCTGTAAAGGATCTCACACTCACATTACCACACTGCTCCAGACGGAGGTAAATTGTGCCCGATCTGGATTTTGCTGAAAGTTTCTCCGCTTTCCCGATTCTCAGTGTGAGGTCCCCATAAAGTGATTTCACATTCAACTGATGAACATTCTGACCCGATACGGTTATGTTGCCATCAGTTGATGACGCGCTGACCAATTTCGTGCTTTCGGGAAGAGTGACGGTGAGGTCATCGTGCCTGCCCCTGATGAGGAGTGTGGAATCAGTTTCCTCAATGCCTGCATCATCGAGTATCTCTATCCCTTTAACGGGTTTGAGCTTGATGTCAATGTCTCCAGAAATTGTTTTTATTTTGATGTTACTGTAGCTTCCGGAAACAAAGAATGCTGATATTGCAAGGATAAGGGGGATCATATTGTCCCACCTCCAAGTTCAATGGTTATTGAACCATTGACATTGCTTATGTCCAGTGAAGATCGGCCTGTGCCGAGTAGAAATCTGTAAGTTTTTCCAATAAGTGCTCTGCTCTTCTCAAAATCCCTCAGCAGAGGAGATTCTTTGATGTCGTCAATATTGACGGAGCCAGTGAGGGTGGAGATATCCCCACGGACGTCCAGATTACCTGAGAGGTTAATTCTTATAGAACCATTGACATTGCTTATATCAGCATAGGAGAACCTTCCGAGATCCAATCTTACGCTGCCGTTTACATTCGAAATTGATATTTTATCACCTGAAAAATCGAGATGTATTTTACCGTTTACCACTGAGATTTCGATATTTCTACCTCCCAGACTGCCCGAGATTTTTCCATTAACAGTTGTTATTTCTGTGTTTTTCTCTGAGATTCGATCGAGAAAGTGGATTGTGCCATTGATGGTCGTGAGCTTCACTTCCCTCATGTCATCGGGCAGAAACACATCCATATCTATTCTGTATTTTTCGATGATTCTTTTGTAATCGTCCAGGTGTTTCATTATTATGTATTTCTCTTTTGATTTGACATAAACTCCCGCCTCGTCGTCATCTTCGTATCTGTAAACTTTCAATTCTTTGTACGCAAATTTGGACGGCTTCAGAATAACCGTGATTTCGTCTTTTGAGTTTCTGAAAACCCTGATGTCACCGTTGATGTTTTTTATCTCAAATTTGAATTCGTCAGGAGATTCTACCCTGAACTTCAGGACCGTGTCCTGCGTTACCTTACCCTTAACCTCAGGATTTATTGTCACATTGGGATTTTCATCTGCAATAACCTCGACTCTCATGCATGCTGTAAGTAAGAGGATTGAAACATAAAACAGAAATTTTCTCATAGTTTCCACCTCCTTATAAAGTGTTGAACTTCTTGATAACCCATATACCTGCGATAACAGACACGAGTCCGCTTATAAAGAAAAATAAAAAGTCCTGCAGAGAAATCTGCAGGTTTACATAGATGTTTTCATAGGAATATGTTGCAGTGAGGATATAGATGTCTTTGAAAATAGCGAACATTGGTTTCAAAAGATGGTTGACATAGAGAATCAGAAGAACAGAGAGCAGGGTAAGGAGTCCTGCGAATCTCCGTGCGACTATCCTGACAGCGAAAGAGAAGTAAAACATGGTTACCACAGGGTATGTAACAGCCATTTCAATTAATGTGGTCTTTGCCACAAAACCGGCTGATAGTGAAGGGATATTTTTGTAGCTTACAAAATAACCGTAAACAAGCAAAGATCCTATAAGAGAAAGTACAAGTCCTTCGATAAGAACAGACAGAATCTTGGCAACGAGAACTTCTTCGAGACTGACGGGGAGTTGAAGTAACAGGTAAATTGTTCCGTGGTCAAATTCCTTCTTTGTAGTCGTGTATGTGAGGATAAAGATGGCTACAAAAAGAACGACAAAAGCGATTGATGACACTGCAAGAAAACCACCAGGAGAACTGATCTTCCCTCTCAGGTACGATAGAAGAAGGAATGTAACAGTGGCGAGGACGGCAAAATGTAGTTTCTGCGAATACAGCTCTTTTTTAACGAGTTTAAGGATGTTCATGATAAACCTCCTTGAAAATATCTTCTATCGATTTGCCGTATGTACGCCTCAGGTCATCTGCCTTTCCGGATAGGATTACTACGCCCTTTTTGAGAAAGAGGACCTCGTCGAACATGTTCTCTGCTTCCCTGACTATGTGGGTCGAAAATATCACTGAAGCCTCATAGGATGAAAAGATCTTGAGAAGTGCATCGAGAATGAGAGATCTTGATAAGGGGTCGATCCCGGAGAGGGGCTCGTCAAGCAGAAAGAGCTTTGACCGCCTTGAAAGACCAAGTAAGATCTGTACACGCTTTCTAAAACCCTTGGAAAGTGATTTTATCTTCTGCTCGGGATGAAGCTCAAGGAGTTCATAGAGTTCTTTTTCCCTTGCATTATCCCAGTCTGAAAGGAATTCTTTGACAAATTTGACATGTTGAGCAATGGTTAAATCCTTGTAGAGTGCGTCAATTTCCGGCACATAGGATGTGAAGTTTCTCGTGGTTTTACCTGGTGATTTTCCCATGATTTTAACGACACCGTCGTTAAAGGAAGAAATGCCAGCAAGGATTTTGAGAAGCGTGGATTTGCCGCTCCCGTTGGGTCCCACAAGTCCCAGAATTTTCCCGGGCTGGAGTGTAAAGCTCACTCCATCGAGGGCTCTTGTGGAACCGTAATTTTTTACAATGTTTTTAACTTCAACCATTTTCGTCCTCCAGTAACTCCAAAAGTTTTTTCTCAGAAACTTTAAAGCCCAGCTCTTCCATGTCTTTGACAAAGTTTTCAATAATGCTGGAAACAAGCTCCTGCTTGAGGTTGGCGATTTTTGATGGATCTTCTGTAACAAAATTTCCCTGTCCTCGCTTTGTAAACAGGACTCCTTCCCTTATAAGTTCCTGATAAGCATGCTGAACCGTGTTGGGGTTGACTTTTATCTCAAGGGCAAGTTCCCGGACAGAAGGTACTTTCTCGCCCATTTTAAATTCCCCCCTTGCTATCGCCTTTTTAATGGCGTCTGCTATCTGCAGGTATATGGGTTTACTTTCGTCAAATTCGATTTTCATTCTTCCCGACTCCAGTGTATTACTGAAATAATACACTATGAATCTCCGAGTGTCAAGACCGGAATCTGGATGTCTCCAAACCCCTCCGTCGAATCTCGAAGAGGTTCGGGGAAGGATTATCTTCCGATCCGCTTTTCACGAAGCTTGTAGGGAAGGATTTTCCTTTAAACTCCCCCATAACTCAAAGAGGATTTGGGAGGATGACTTTCCCACCTTCTCATCCTACAACATTTCATATTGCGGGTGAGGATAAAGGAGGGGGTATAAAGGGCAGATTTGACAGAGAGAAGCGGGTGATGCCCTTTTTACCCTCCCCTCAATCCCCTCCCGTAAAACGGGAGGGGAGGTTGTAAGTGACCCCTCCCGCAAGGCGGGAGGGGAGGTTGTGAGTGGACTTCCGTATTGCAGAAGTGGAGTATGCGAGTGATCTTTTCACCACACTGACCGCTTTGAGTTGTGATGGAAGATACTCCTCTGTCTCCTCCCCCACTTCACGGGGACACACTCGACAAACCCCTCCCCCCACGTTTCAATAAAGTATGGAGGATTGTCCTACAAACCCTTCCCCTGTTTCGAGGAGAGATCCCTTCAAACCCCTTCCACGCAAAGCTCAGCTTTGTGGGAGAGGATAATCTTTCCAACCCCTCCCCCACGAAGTGGGGGAGGATAAAGGAGGGGGCAAAAAGAGCTGATACGACAGAGAAAAGCAGGTGGGGGTTTTACTGCCCTCCCCTTAATCTCCTCCCGTAAGGCGGGAGGGGAGGTGGTGGGTGAACCCTCCCGCAATTAGGAGGGGAAGTGGTAGATGGCCCCTCCCGCAAGCGCGAGAGGAGTTTGTGGGTGAACCCTTCTTACATGCTGTTCTAAGATGTATGAGAGAAAGCTCTCAAACCCCTCCTCCGCCTTGTGGGGGAGGATCGTCTTACCAACCCCTCCCCCACGAAGTGGGGGAGGATTAAGGAGGGGGCAAAAGAGTGATTTGACAGAGAAAAGCAGATGGGGGTTTTACTGCCCTCCCCTTAATCCCCTCCCACTCCGTGGGAGGGGAGATGGTCGGTGAGCCTCCCGCACAGCGGGAGGGGAGGTTGGGAGTGACACCTTCCGCAAGTGGGAGGGGAGGTGGTAGGTGGCCCCTCCCGCAAGCGCGAGAGGAGTTTGTGGGTGAACCCTTCT
>CAZNDM010000086.1:0-13848 GCA_964571845.1 uncultured bacterium
ATCCCCTCCCGTAAACGGGAGGGGAGGTTGGAGGTGACCCCTCCCGCATGGCGGGAGGGGAGGTGGGAGTGGTGCCTCTCTCGCTCCGTGAGGACACACTCGATAAACTCATCCCCCACTCTATGAGCGAAACTCCAACCCCTCCCCCAAAGCTTTGCTTTGGGGGAGGATCATCTTACCAAACCCCTCCCACACGCCGCAAGACGGCGTGGGGGAGGATTGAGGAGGGGGTAGAAAGAGCTGACCTGACAGAGAAAAGCAGGTAGGGGTTTTGTCACCCTCCCCTCAATCCCCTCCCGCAAGCGGGAGGGGGGTTTGTAGGTGATCCCTCCCGCAAACGGAAGGGAAGTTTGTGAGTGATCCCTTTTTGCATGCTATTCTAAGATGCGGGAAGGAAAGCTATCACCACCTCCCCTCGCCTTGCGGAGATACGCTCGACAAACTCCTCCCCCACTCTGTGGGGGAGGATCATCTTACCAAACCCCTCCCCCACGCCGCAAGACGGCGTGGGGGAGGATTAAGGAGGGGGTAGAAAGAGCTGACATGACAGAGAAAAGCAGATGGGAGTTTTGTTGCCCTCCCCTCAATCCCCTCCCACTCCGTGGGAGGGGAGTTTGTATGTGACCCCTCCCGCAAGCGGGAGGGGAGGTTGTGGGTGGCCCCTCCCGTAAGACGGGAGAGGAGTTGTCTGTGGATTCCTCCATCTCGTGAGAGGGGAGTCTGGGGGTGTCTCTTCGGCAAGCGGGAGGGGAGTTTGTTGGTGATCTGCTCCCACACATGGAATGGGAATATTTATGCATGAAGGGAGATAAAGAGGATTTTACCGCAAAGTAAAAGGGAAATGATCACATGCAAAATATTTTTACGGACAGTCTCCATGTGCTATTGACTTTGTTTATGCGGAAACTTAATATTTCTGACTATGAAGTGGACAGCAAATAAGGTCAGGCAAACGTTTCTGGAATTTTTCAAGGAAAGAGGACATGTAATCGTGCCCTCATCACCACTCCTTCCCTGGAATGATCCCACGCTGTTATTCACAAATGCGGGGATGAATCAGTTTAAACCTTACTTCCTGGGTGAGGAGGAGCCACCATTCAGGAGGGCAACGAGTGTTCAAAAGTGCATGCGCGCAGGCGGAAAGCACAACGACCTGGACAATGTGGGCTTCACCAAAAGACACCATACCTTCTTCGAAATGCTCGGTAATTTCTCATTCGGCGACTATTTCAAACTGGAAGCAATTAAGTGGGCATGGGAACTCCTTACGGATGTGTACGGGCTCGAAAAAGACAGAATGTGGGCAACCGTTTACCTTGATGACGACGAGGCTTACGCTATCTGGCGCGACGAAATCGGTCTGCCTGAGGAGAGGATTCTGAGACTCGGCAAAAAAGACAATTTCTGGGAAATGGGGGACACAGGTCCATGCGGTCCCTGCTCTGAGCTGCACTACGACCAGGGTCCCGAATTCGATCCCAACCAGAAGGATCCTTCAGAAGAGGGTGAGAGATACCTTGAGCTCTGGAATCTTGTTTTCATGCAGTTCAATCGCAAAGAAGACGGCACACTGGAACCCCTGCCCAATAAAAACATAGACACGGGTATGGGGCTTGAAAGACTCCTTGCTGTGCTACAGGGAGTGGACTCCAACTTCCATACTGATCTGTTTTTGCCCATCATCGAAGAAGCTGAAAGGATAACAGGTGTAAAGTATGATTACGGTCCCGAGGGAGCACCTTTTAGAGTACTTGCAGACCACACGAGAGCACTCGTCTTTGCGATTACTGATGGAATATACCCCTCAAACTTTGGCAGGGGCTATGTCTTGAGAAGAATCCTCCGTAGAGCCCACAGGTTTGCACAAAAAATCGGATTCGAAGACAAGCCAATAATCTATCGCCTCGCTCCTGTCGTTGTTGAGATTATGGGGGATGCCTATCCTGAACTAAAAGAGAGAAAGGCTGAAGTCGAACTGATCATCAAAAAAGAGGAAGAGAAATTTATTGAGCATGTTGCAAGGAATTTACCGAGACTCCGCGAGGCACTTGCCCACGCAAAAGATAAGGGTGTCATAGACGGAAAAGAGGTCTTCAAGTTTTATGACACCTACGGATTGCCCCTTGACCTCATTGAAGAGTATGCACAGGAGTACCAGGTCAAAATTGACTGGGAAGGCTTTGACACTGAAATGGCGCGTCAGAAGGAGAGAGCGCGTGAAAAATCCACATTCAAAATGGAGATCCCCGAGTGGAAAGTCCTTGATCCCGATTACACCGAGTCAGAATTCGTGGGATACAAAACGACCGAATCAACGGGAAAGCTTGTAAAGTACGCAATAAAAGGCAAAAAGGTTTATCTCGTTCTCGACAGAACCCCATTTTATGCTGAAAGCGGAGGTCAGGTCGGGGATAAAGGCTACATATCAGGCGAGCTTGATGGTAAATCCTTCCTTTTCAGAGTTGAGGACACCCAGAAGTTCGGTAAAGACATAGTGCACATAGGTAGAGTTGTTCATGGCGAGCTCCCTGACGAACCTGTGGAGGTAAGTGCGAGAGTAGATCGGGATCTGAGATTTGCCGCACAGAGGGCTCATACCGCAACTCACCTGCTCCATAAAGCACTCAGGGAAATCCTTGGTGAGCACGCAAGGCAGGAAGGTTCACTCGTCGAGCCGGACAGACTGAGGTTTGACTTCGTCCATTTCCAGCAGGTGAAGGACGAGGAGATAAAGGAGATTGAGCGAATCGTAAATTCAAAAATAATGGAAAACATCGAGGTCAGAAAAGAATGGATGCCTTACAGGGAGGCTCTCAAGCAGGGTGTCATCGCACTGTTTGGTGAAAAATACGGGGAAACAGTCAGAGTCGTTTCAATTGGAGACTATTCCAGGGAGCTATGTGGAGGAACGCATGTTGAGCGTACAGGGGACATCGGATTTTTCAAAATAGTTAAGGAAGAATCGGTTGCCTCTGGCATCCGCAGAATCGAGGCACTCGTAGGTTTCAAGGCACTGGAATACGCTCAGGAAAATGAGGACACTTTGAAGGATCTTTCCGCACTGCTCCATACTGAAACTCAGAAAGTGCCGCTCAGGGTCTCCAAACTCCTTGAAGAAAAGGATCAGCTTGAAAAAGAAATAAATGCCCTATCCGACATACTGGCAAATGAGCTGTTTAAGTCCATTGAGCCTGTGAGCTTAAACGGTGTCTCTGTTTACACACTTTCGGTAAAAGGGGTAACACCAGATGTTCTCAAGAGGATATCTGACAGGATAAACGAGAAACACGGTGGCAAGGGCTATGTTGTGGCACTGGGAACAGACAAGAGTGGAAGAGCCCATCTATTTGTCAGAGTTTCAGAGGACCTGAAGGGTAAGGTGAGCGCAAGAGAGCTGATCAAGAGAGTGTCATCCATAATCAAGGGTGGTGGCGGGGGCTCTGATCTCAAGGCTGAAGGCGGCGGAAAAGAGCCCGGTCAGGTCAAAAACGCCCTTGATGCAATCCTTCAGGAACTGCAACAGAAATTATAAAATTTCGCAAAGGAGGTAGAGTATGGACAGCAAGGCTTATGAATTTTTAAAAAATCTGATAAATTCCATGTCCCCGTCGGGCTTTGAACAGGAAGCAGCGGACATCTGGAGGGACTACACCTCTCAGTTTGCAGACGAGGTAAGGAGGGATCTCCACGGTAACACCATTGCGGTTGTCAACAAGGGAGGAGCCCCGCGTGTAATGCTTGCTGGCCACATCGACGAGATCGGTTACATGGTCAAGTACATTGACGATGACGGATTCATTTACTTTGCTCCCATAGGGGGCGTTGATCCCCAGATTGCACAGGGACAGAGGGTTATCATCAAGGGGAAAAAGGGCAAAATCCTGGGTGTCATCGGCAAAAAACCCATTCACCTCTTCACTCCTGAGGACAGGAACAAGGTGGTGAAGTTTGAAGACATGTTCATAGACATAGGAGCCAAGAGCAAGGAGGGGGCTGAAGAGTATGTAAGTGTCGGTGATCCTATCGTGAATGCTCCGGGATTTGACGAGCTTCTTGGAGACATTATAGTGGGACGCGGATTCGACGATCGAGTGGGGGCATTCGTCGTCGCCGAAGCCCTGAGACTCCTTTCAGAGGATAAACCACAGGCAGAGGTCTATTCCGTAGCAACGGTTCAGGAGGAAATAGGTCTCCGCGGTGCCAGAACGAGCGCATTTGGAATTGACCCCAAAATAGGCATTGCCGTGGATGTTACATTTGCAATGGACACGCCCAAACTGAAAGGGCAGAAAGAGCTGGTTGGAGACATTAAGATCGGAGGCGGACCAGTAATTGCTCGTGGTCCCAATATAAACCACAAACTATTCGAGCTTTTTGTTAAAACGGCGGAGGAAGAAGGAATTCCTTATCAGATAGAGGGTATTCCCCGCGGAACAGGTACTGACGCAAATGTTATTCAGTTGACCCGCGCTGGCGTCGCTGCAGGGTTGATCTCCATACCCAACAGGTACATGCACACTCCATGTGAGATTGTGAGTAAAAAAGACCTTGAAAATGCAGCCCGGCTCATAGCGGCAACTGTTAGAAAGATCACTGAAGATACTGATTTTACGCCTTATTGATGTGACTTTGATGAGGGGTGGCCCTTTCCGAAGGAAAGGGCCACCCCTCATCATTTTTCAGGGATAAATCTTCGCCGTTTTCCTGTGCACAGGTGGTAAATCCTCCCCCTCAGGTGGAAGAGATGAAATCTCCGGCTTGTCCGTTAAAGCAATGATTGTCGAGAGCACATCAGAAAAAGTATCGTAGATTTCCCCAGTTATCAAAATTTCTTCAGCCAGAATCCTATCAAGAGGTTCGTCTTCAAACCTGTCCATAAACCTTATTGTCGTATAGTACTCCATCCTCCTGAATGACGGGAAAAGAGTAGCCTCCTTTTTCATGATGTTTTCGTACACTTCCCGGGCAAATCTTCTCGTTGCTTCATTGGGCGAAGAGGAGAGTTTTTTTACCACATCAACATAGTCTCCAGCAGGGTCGTGGAGTTCTCCTGCAGCGATCGCTATTGAAAAGAGAGCCACAAGATCCTGATTATCGTGTGTTATGTGATGGTATGCGGGAGAATTGACCCTGTCGTAAATTTTCTTTAGTTCATCAAAATCCTTGTCAGAACCCGTCATTCTAAAGAGTTCATAAACGGCAGTGGCACGGGCAAGGTCAATTGCTGTGTGATTTCTGCCTCTTGCTCCTATCAGGGTTTTATCTATGTCAAGAATTATGGCGGTTTTTTCGTCAATGAAAAAATCTCTCTTTTTCAAAAAGTCAGGAAGTTCAAGAACAAACGACCATCTGTTGGAGAAAATTATGCCGTCCTCTTCCCTGAGCTGGAATACATCTTCATTCTCGGATGTGATGAGTGCAATAACCCTGTACTCACCGAGATTTATCAGACCACGCGCAAAAGTTCTGTCATTTAGCATCGTATCTCCAAGGAAGAGGATTCTATCAAAGTCACCGAGGAGGTTCAGGTAGCAGGAAATAACATGTGGGTACTCGGGATCCTTTTTTCGCGGAACCTTATCGAGATTGAGCCTGTAGAGGACCACATCAATGGGAACGAGATCAGGATTTTGAGGTCTCAGCTCACGGAAAAAGATATTGTCTCCGATGAGATCGCTAATCTTACCTTTTCTCATAAATCCAAAATTCCCGATTTCAGGGCGAGTTCAGCGTTGAGGATACTTCCGCCTGCTGCGCCCCTGATTGTATTGTGAACCACGAGTGTAAAAGTGATACCCATAATGGAATCCGCTCTCAAATTGCCCACGGTTACACTCATTCCATTTCCATTCAATCTGTCAGAATAAGGCTGAGGCCGTGTCCTGTCATCCTCAACGATTATGGGTCGGGCAGGTGCGGTGGGCAAATTCATTTTCTGGGGCAATCCTCTGAAGTTCTCCAGCTCATGTTTCAGACGATCCGGTGAGATGGGCTTTGATGTTTTTACAAACACAACTTCTGTATGACCGTCTCTTACTGGCACTCTTGTACACCGTGCTTCCACCCGGAAATCGGCAGGCTCAACGCCAGATGATGTTACCTGCCCAAGAATCTTTCTGCTCTCACGTCTGACCTTCTCCTCCTCATTCTCGATGTGTGGGATAAGATTGTCAAAAATTGAAAGCGACGGGATACCCGGATAACCGGCACCGGAAATCGCCTGCATGGTAACCACAAGAACATCTTCTATTCCTGCTGAGTCTTTTATCACCTTTAGAGGTATTACAAGTCCAGATGTCGTACAGTTGGGGTTGGCAACGATAAACCCTCTCTTGCCTCTTACGATCTCAAAGTGATCGGGATTGACTTCGGGAACGAGGATGGGCACATCATGATCCATCCTGTGGGCACTGGCGTTTGTGAACACATACTTTCCCCTGTCTGCAAGTTCCCTTTCGAGACCCGCGGCAATGCTTGCAGGCAGGGCAGAAAAGACAATATCAGCTTCCACCCTATCGTCCAGTGACTTAACGGGTAAAGTTTTCACGGATTCTGGCACAGGTTGATCAATGACCCAGTTTACAGACTCTCCGTAAGGCTTTCCCGCGGACTTCATAGAGGCAAAGAGCTCTGAAATCTCAAAATATGGATGATCTGCGAGGAGAGAGACAAACCTCTGGCCAACAGAACCAGTTGCTCCGAGGATAGCGACCGGGACCTTCATTCTATCAACTCCCTGTGCAGTGATTTAACAGCCTTTTCCACTTCTCTACCGTCAACGACGAAGGATATGTTGTATTCAGATGATCCCTGGGCAATGGCAATGACATTTATGCCATTTTTCCCGGTGATTGTAAAAACCCTGCCAGCTATACCCGGTGTTCCCCGCATACCTGCGCCTACAACAGAAATAATTGCCACATCATCGAGCTTCTCCACCCCTTCAATGTCCCTCCTGTAAATCTCGAGTTCAAATTCTTTTTTCAAAGAATCCACAAGATTTTGCGCCTCACGCTGTTTCACAACAAAACAAATGTTCTGTTCCGAAGATGACTGGGAAATCATGAGTATATTTGCCCCTTTTTCTGAAACAGTTTTAAACACCCTTGCAGCAATTCCGGGAATTCCAAGCATTCCCCTGCCTGTAACATTCAGGAGTGTCAGATCCTTGATATAGGTAATGGATTTTACGACACCTCTCTGCCTTTTTGTCCCGCGGGTAATGATTGTTCCCGGAAAATCGGGATTAAATGTGTTCAGTATTCTCACCGGTATGTCTTTTTCCATCAAAGGCAGGAGAGATCTTGGATGCATAACTTTGGCACCATAGTAGGAGAGCTCAGCCACCTCGACGAACGAAAGTTCCTCAAGCGGACGCGCTTCTGGCACGACTCGTGGATCAGCTGTCATTACACCATCAACATCCGTCCATATCCAGACCTCATGTGCATCGAGCAAGCTACCGAGAAAAGTGGCAGTGAGATCGCTTCCTCCCCTGCCCAGTGTCGTTACTCTACCATTTTTGGATCTTCCCAGAAATCCTGTAATTACTGCAAGTCCACCCTTCTCGAGCCAGGGCATCACCTTTTTACGAAAAAGCTCCTTTGATTCTTTATAAATCGGGCAGGCGTTTCCGTGTGTATCGGTTGTTATCAGAAATTCATCGGCATCAAAACTCTTTGCCATTATGCCGAGTTTATTCAGATATGAGGCGAAAATTCTGACAACCATTCTCTCTCCCATGGAGGAGATCAGGTCGAGTGCCCGTGGCGTAACCTCTCCGAGTGCCTCAATAGCCTTCCATAGATTCAAAACAGAGTTCAAGAAATCCCCGATCTCACTCTCAAGTGAAGGATCGAGCCCAAGCTCTCTTATGGTCTCAAGGTGCTTCATCCTGATACTTTCATAAGTTTCAAGATACCCGTCCCTGTTGCCAGCCTCTGCAAGCTCTGTGCCCTCAATGAGCCTGTTTGTCACACCACTCATGGCTGAAAGAACGACAACCGGCTTCTCGTGGAGATACCTAATAACGATGTCACCAACCCTCCTCAGCATTTCTGGATTTCCAACGGATGTCCCACCGAACTTCATTACGATCATTCCATGACCTCCCTCAAGATTCCCTTTATTTCGTGAAAATTGACCCCCACCCTGATGGGTTCAGTCCTGTGAACCTTCTGAACAATGTCAGGGTCCTTCAACAGATTCCCGGTAAGTACGAGGACCACTGATTCATGATTTTTAATGATACCTTTATCAGCCAGCTTTCTTGCACCCGCGAGGCTGGCAGCTGACGCAGGCTCACATCCAATTCCGGTTCTATCGAGAAGCCTCTTTGCCTCAAGTATCTCATCATCAGTAACTGCCTCGACCACACCGCGTGTAAACATAATGCTCTTCTTTGCCTTCTCGAAGTTAACAGGATTACCGATCCTGATGGCAGTTGCGACAGTCTCAGCCTTTACCGGCTCAAAGGATTTAAAGTCTTCCCTGAAACTTTTGTAAAAAGGGGAGGCTCCCATTGCCTGAATCGTGGCAATTCTTGGGACCCTGTCTATCAATCCAGCTTCTTTGAGCTCCATTAACGCTTTTCCAAAGGCAGATGTGTTGCCAAGATTTCCCCCGGGTAAAACTATCCAGTCGGGAATCTCCCAGTTCAACTGCGATAGAATGTCAATCACAATGGTTTTCTGCCCTTCGAGTCGGACAGGATTCATGGAATTCAGAAGATAGATTCCAAGCTCAGAGGAGACTTTGACAACGATCTCCATGGCATCGTCAAAATCACCTGAAACTTCGAATATAGTCGCTCCATAGGCGACAGCCTGAGCGAGTTTTCCAGCAGCCACCTTACCTGACGGCAGAAAAACAAAAGCCCTGATGCCTGCTCTTGCTGCATAGGCAGCCATAGAAGCAGAGGTATTTCCCGTTGAGGCACATGCAACAGCCTTCATTCCCATTTCCCGGGCATGGCTGATCCCCACTGTCATTCCTCTGTCTTTAAAGGATCCTGTCGGATTCTCCCCTTCATGCTTGACATAAACTTTTCCCATTCCTTCAACACTGACGGAATAAAGGTTTGTTCTCCCTTCCGGGTATGTAACCGGGTCTTTTACATCAATCAAAAACTCTCTGTATCTCCATACCCCACTTTGATCAATCAGATCTCTGCTGCCCATCCTTCTCTCCCACAGATTGATGACTTCAGGTCCGGGGAGCTTTTCGTACTTAACTTCAAGCAGACCCCCGCAGTCGCACCTGAATCTCGCATCTGTCAACGGATACTCTTTGCCACATTTTATGCACTTTAAGTACTGTTTCATGGGGGAATCCTCCGGCGGGATGTTAAAAGAGCTCGAAAATTATAAAAGATGTCCGCCACACAGACAATTTCTGTCAGAGAAGAACTCTGTAAGGGAATGCAAAAGCGTGTCAGTACTTCAGGTCACTGAGCATGGTGTCAAGATCTTTCAGGACCTGTGAAACATCAACTTTCAGGATTCTGCTCTCGTAATCGTAGTCTCCGATGAATACTCGAGAGAGGGGATACAGAGGTCCCCACCTCGAGGGCCTTGATGCGCCAGTGCCTTTGAAAAAAGAAAATGTTGGTGTCTCGAGTGCATTGGCAATGTGCATTGGACCGGTCGAAGGACTGACAAGAAGGTCAATCTCACTGAGAATCGCCATGAGTGTCCGCAGATCCGTTTCGCCTCCAAAGTCCCTCAGGACATTCAGATCTGGCATCTTTTTCTGACCAACATGGATGACAGAGACACCTTTCTTTTTCAAAAATTCAGATATTTTGACATAAACTTCAAACTCCACATCAGGACCGGTGCCACCTTCATGGGGATGCAGGGCAACCACGGGGCTTTTTAAGCCATTGAGTAGCCTTCGGGCATATTCGATCTCGTCATCCGACAAATAGAGTCGGGGCTTTACAACCTCAAATTCTCCAAGAGGTTCGAGAAGTTTGAAGTTGTATATGTACTCATGAAGAAGGGACGGTCTCCTGTGCACCTTTACGCGTCGGTTGTAAAGGAAACTCCAGTAACGATACATTGTCCCAATTCTGACAGGAATGCGGCTCTTGAAGGCGTGGAATGCCGTTAATAGTCGCGGAAAAACATCGATAAACACATGAAACTCTCTAAATTTTTCCCATGGATCTTCCTCAATCACCAGTATTCCGTCAACATCGGGGTGGTGATAAAGAAGAGGTGCCTGGTATTTTCTCACAAGAAACGAAATTTGCACATCCTTCAGCGCCTTCTTCAACGAAGTGGCAAGGGGGATTGTGAGAACAAGATCCCCGATGCGGTCTGTTCTTGAAATCAGAATTTTTCTCATAAATTTAACCACCCCCTCCGGATTCAGTTTCAGTGAGTGAGTTTTTCGAGGAACTTAAGCATAAGTCTCACGCCAAAACCCGTTGCACCTTTGGGAATATAAGGGGCATCTTCATCTCTCCACGCAGGACCGGCAATGTCAATGTGAGCCCATTTGTTGTCGCCAACGAATTCTTTCAGGAACAGCGCAGCCGTTATTGCCCCTGCCCACACACCACCACTGTTTTTTATGTCAGCAAAATCGCTCTTGATCAGTTTCTTGTAATCGGAATAGAGTGGCAGCTTCCACAGGGTTTCTCCTGTATAGCCCGAGGCTTCGAGAAGGGGTTTCTCAAGATCCTCAAAATCAGTGAAAAGTCCACCAATTTCTGTACCGAGGGCAACGATGCATGCTCCTGTGAGTGTGGCAAAATCAACTATCAGCTCAGGATTAAGTTTCAGAGTTGCGTAAGACAGGAGGTCTGCGAGCACGAGCCTTCCTTCGGCATCAGTGCTAATAATTTCAATCGTTTTGCCATTCATTGCTTTTACCACATCCCCGGGTCTGTATGCGTTACCATCGGGCATATTGTATGTGGCTCCAATCAATCCAACGATGCGCAAGGGCAGCTTCAGTTCTGCAGCAGCTTTGATGGTGCCAAGAACAGCGGCAGCTCCAGCCATGTCAAATTTCATCTTCCACATATCCTTGGAAGGTTTCAGGGAAATCCCACCAGTATCAAAAGTGATGCCTTTACCAGCAATTACAATCGGCTTCTCTGAATCCTTTCCCCTGTACTCGAGAACGATGAATTTTGGAGGAGACGCTGAACCCTGTGCTACAGCGAGAAATGCACCCATTCCGAGCTTCTCCATGTCCTTTCTATCGTAAATCTCCACCTTAACATTCTTGTATTCTTTTGCAAGTCTCTCGGCGACTTCTGCAAGGTAAGAGGGAGATGCAACATTTGGAGGCAGGTTCACAAGATCCCTTGTCAGGTAAACACCCTTTGCGATTCCATTTGCATTTTCTATCGCTCTCTCAAGGGTTTCAATGTTTCCTGCGTCAAACTCCACGATGTATGCCTCTTCAACATCTTTTTGCTCATCTTCTTCCTTTTTGTCCGCTTTGAACCTGTAAGAACCGAGGAGAATACCCTCAGCAGTGGCAAAGGCTGCATCGTAGTAGTTGAGACCTCCAGCTCCACCGCCGTGAACGATGGTTGCAAAGTTTCTGACACCGAGCTCACGCGCCTTCTGTGCGGCAACAGCGGAGACTTCGCGAACAACATCAAGGTTGAAGTCCTCCTTTTTACCGAGTCCCACAATCAGGATTCGCGGCGCCGGTATTCTCCCGAATGAATATATCAAAAGAGATTTGCCCTTTTCTCCTTTAAAATCCCCGGTTTCCAGAACCTTCGAGATCAACCCTCCGAGTGCACCGTCAACAGCACCTGTGGCACCCCCGGGCTTTTTAACACCTTCAAAAAGGTTCACAACTATAAGGTCTGTTTCAAAAGATTGTATGGCTCCCTTTGCAGCCTTTAACTCAATCATTTTTCTTCCCTCCTTTTGTCCAGATTTCAAAAAGTTCGTCATTTATCTTCTTTTTCTCAATCTCGGAGAGACTCTCCTTATCAGGTGAAGCCCTGTCCCGGTGCTTGGGACCTCCCATAAATTCCACAGGACTCATAACATGTGCACCAAGATACCTGACATATCCGATTATACTTTTATCGTTCGTTACGACAAAAACCCTTGACCTGTCTTTCTCCTTTTCAACCATCCTCTTAATGTAATCATCGGCACTTTCACCCTTTGTGTATTTAACATAACTCATCCTCGAAATCTCTGAAGGTATTCCTTCCCTTCCGTCAAACACAACGATCACTGTGTCCGGAACATACACTCTGGAAAATTGAATCAGGTAATCCCGTGCCTTCTCGAGCTCAAAGTCCCTGAGAAAGGTGGAAAATATGACATTATAACCATCAATAAAAAACTTTCTCGGCATTTTTCAGAACCTCAAAGTAGTAATCCTCCACAAGGTCGGTTACTATATCCCAGGAATATCGTTTAACCACTTTCGCTCTTCCCTGTTCTGCCATTCTTTTCGCAAGCTGCGGATTCTTCAGCAAACGCAAAATAGCCCCGGCAAGCTTAACCTCATCTCCTGGTGGAACGAGAACCCCGTCGGAACCCACAATTTCTCTGTAACCCTCAATATCAGAAGCAACGACAGGCACTCTGGACGCCATGGCCTCTATAAGGACGATTCCGAAACTCTCTTTCCCTGTCGCCGGTGCTACGAAGATGTCAGCTGCCCTGTAGATGCGCGGAATGTCCACTGCCCTCACCTTTCCAAGGAAAGTTACATTTAACTTCCTTGCTCTGACTTCAAAGTACTTTCTAAGTGGTGTGTCTCCAACAATGACGAGTCTGACATTTTTGAGCTTCTTCGATACAATGGAAAAAGCCCTGAGTAGAGTACCAACTCCCTTTCTCGGTTCAATTCTACCGACAAAAAGGATCATCTTCTCGCCCGGTTTCTTCAGACCATCCATTGGGGAAACATGGGGACCAAACCTTTTTATGTCAACACCATTCGGGATGATTCTGAAATCTCCCTGAAAGTGTCTCGTAATGGATCTTAAAGCGGATTTCGAGACTGCAATTCTGCCGTCGATCCGCTCAAATGCCTTTCTCAACAATGGTTTAAAAATTTCGAATCCAATGGAATACCCGTGCGTGGGATGAAATGTCATGAAATTGACATAGGGAGATTGCAGAAGGGTAAAGAGTGGAAGTGACGGAGAGAGTGTGCCGTGAACATGCACCACATCCCACTCCTCACCCAGGAGCACCTCACGCACTCTGGCACTCAGATTTAACGCAACGGGAAGGGAATAAAAAGATTTATTTACCGGCACAAGGATCCCTCTACCCACCCTGATTACTCTGATACTGTTTAAACCTATGTTTTTACCATCCCTGTGGTTACCAGTGAGGATAACAACCTCGTGTCCCCTCTGCTTGAGATAGTAGGACAGATGATGCACATGCTCTGTTATTCCACCGGGAAATGGGTAATACACATCTGAAACCATCAATATTTTCAACGATTTCCTCACGCCTTAATTATATTCAGCTAAAAGATGGTATTCAAGCGTAGGTCTCTCCTGTCCGTAACCCGTGGGTGTCTGATAAATGTTTTTTGGGATTCACTTCCGCAATGTGTTGACATTGTGGGAAGATCTACTGCGACCTTTACTTATATAGGTGTGAAGGCTGGTGTGTGAGAAAGGGAAAATGGATTCACTTCAACGGAAGTAACCTTTACTTGAGCAGATGGGGAGGTTGGCTGAAGACTGCTCGCCACCACTACAACTGCCTCTCTCCTATGGGGAGGGTGGATGATAGACGGGAAAGAGCTGGAAGAGATGAAGGTCGATGTAAGTCCTCTCTCCGATGGAGAGGTTGGAGGATAGACCCTTCTCACACTGCTTTTCAATGTGATGGA
>CAZNDM010000087.1:0-103289 GCA_964571845.1 uncultured bacterium
AGCCCCACGACACTCTGAGGAATATCCTGAGAGAGGAAAATATTTCTTAATACATCGAGACCAAATTTCTGCCACAGATGCATGAGGAAAACATAAGGTCTGTAGAGACTTTCGTAATAAACTTCAACTTTAGGTGGGGTATGCTCAATCTTTTTGAGACTATAACCTGCTTTTATAAGATATTCATTTGTATCGGCTTCGCCAAGTGTGTAATTTGCCAGATATTCGCCAATACCCGCAAAACCTTCGACCATCCATTCGGCCTCATAAGGATCGTGAGACCAGAAGAAAAGTTTAGCCATTGATCTATAAATTGCGTTTCTCCACCTAACATTGGATCTGTCAAAATACACATTATCACGATCGTCGTAAGAGTCAACTTCGATCATTTCGTGTCCATTTCCATTAGGATGCCTGTTCGTGGGTATATAGTTGAGCTCTGGATTCATAACACTCAGAATGGGGATCAGCTGCCTTTCACCCGAAGTGAGCAGTGATGACAGCTCACCAACGAGTACTACTATTCTCGGATCATTGTCAACATCAACGGCAAGACTGTCAAAGAAGTCATTCATTGTGGTGTATGCACTATCCACGATCGTTCCGATATCAGTAACCTGCGCATCGGTTAAGAAGCTTCTCAGAATTCCTTTATTGAATTCAACGAGATTCTCAAGGCTATCGGCACTCTTCAATACACCCTGACCCGTAGTAACAAAGATGGTGGTATCGTTAAAGAAAGCAACCGAATAAACAGTATCGAAATATTCAGCAGGACCCCAGGTTAAAAGTGAAGATGAGATATCAACCCAGCCAGAGCCGTCAAATTCCATAAGGCCATGGGGTGCACCGGAAATTACCACAAAGTCCGAATTGGAGGGACTTACATCAAAATCAGTAACCAGGTCAAGACCATGAGGCGGCAGCGTATCCCAAGATGCTCCTCCATCATTCGTCTTAAGAATAAGGTTTCCAGAGAGGATGTAAATCACATCGTTACTCACAGGTTTGATTCTTTCAACCTCGCCATCGTAGAGTTTTGTCCAGGAACCTCTGTTGTAGTAGTAAAGGCCATCCATTGCACCAACATAGAACGCATCTTTGTTAGAATAGTGGCCGGTTACAGTGGTTATCTCAGGCATGACACCTATGTCATCGAAGTAAACCTCACCTGTATTGACAACGAGAGAAAGTGAATTTACAGGACCTCCAGCAAATGTAAAGGAAGTATCCTCAAACACCACTGAATCGTTAAGGCAAACCCTGAGATAATTTTCATTCAGATCTGCAAAGCCTGTAACTTTCTGAATACTGTAGAGAGCAAGCTCTCCAACTCCAGTCTCCTGTACAAAGAGGCTATCTCCACGGATTTTGAGGTAAAATGTGGGATTATCTGAACTATCAAGAAATCTTATGTAAACTTCACCTGTATCCCTGGAAAGGATTGGAGTGAGCTTAAATTTGAACTGAGATGCCTGGAGTGCGAAATCCTTGGATGCTGATGAGTTCCCATTGAGTCTAATCACATAGTGCCCGACACCGCTCAATATGGTTCTTACTACATTAACATTTCCAGAAGTATTCCACTCTGTAAGAAGTGTATCCTCTTTAAAATCAGGCTCAAATCCTTCATCGATATACAGATCCGACGGCAGCTTAATAATCCTTCCGAGGGGGTTTCGAAGGGTCGTAAACATTGAGTACCTTGCAATCACATAGGGCATATACCTGATGAGCGCTGTCGGAACCTGAGGAGATACTGCAACATCAACCAAATCTTTTCTCGTGAGTCTTTCTGACCAGCTGGAAACATTGTAAAGATATAGTCCCTTTGAAGTTACTGTGTAAAAATGGATACCACCGGTTGTCAGCTTTTTCAAAGCCGCCTTTCCTGTATGCTTCAGTCCATAAATGACAGATGTTGAATCTGTTGAATATCCGAAAACGGAGAATCCGGCATCAAGGTTATCCTCGGTAAGTTTGCGATAGTACATCTTATTGGGATCAAAAACAATCAAGTTTCCGTTTCCGGAGTAAATTTTACCCAGTTTTAAATAATCTTCCTGAGTAAAGATGTAAGCGTGGTTGGTAACTGCTCTGCACATGTATTTGGCGTTGTAAAATCCGGCGAAAAATCCAGGATCATAGTATTTGAATGTAACCGTATCACCTACCTGAAATTCCGCTCTCAGGAAACCACCCAATGTCAGAAAGAGAAGTAAAATTGGAAGAATTTTAAGCCTTTTCATATTAAAAACCTCCTTGGTTACTCAGATTCCTGATATAGTTAAACAAACTCTGCACATCAGGATTTAAGGGATCAACAACGACACTTCCATAGAGGTCATTTATAACGAATGCGGCATCCATATACATATGGAGGTTGAAAAAAGCCTGGGCAAGGGCTATTTTTGCGTTTCTCGAATTTATCAATCTTCCTGGTAGAGAATCAGCATAAGGTGCATCGTATGTATAATCACTGTCAACAAACAGGCTTGACCTGAATTCTTTTACAGCACCATAGTATTCGGCCGCACCGTAATAAACGGCTCCATCAACTATGTGCGCAGCGCATTCAATGTCGTTCGTGCCACTCAATACATAAGTAACTTCGGCGTAAACTGTGTCTCCAGCATCCTGTGTCCCGGTAAATGGCAGACATTTCACAAGATTTAATGTGTCAACTGGATAAAAGTAAGTTGTATCAACAACAATGCTGTCAGGCATGAAGAATGTAGTATCAACCCTCATACTATCAGGAGGCAGATCCACCCTCTCGTAGAAATATTTTTCGTCATTTCCACTGAAATTCTTTTCGCTATCCCATGTAATAAGGACGGAATCCCCGTCATAGCTGTATCCGAGCACCTTGTAGTAAAGACGCACACCGGCAGGACCACCATAAAGGGTATCATAAACTGCTGCTGAATCGAGATTGTGAGGCCTGATATTTGCCAGCTTCACCTGAATTTCCATGTTCTCTACAAAAGCCACAGGGGACACATCCATTCTGATCCACGCGGTTGTATCATCAACAGGACTGACATACTGAATTCTGAACCTCCTTGCGGACTTTCGTACGAGTCTGGGTTGATTGGAAACTGTAATTGCCATGGTAAGGTAACCGTGGGCATCTCCAAATTCCCCAAGCTGTTTCATTGCCATTGCCTTACCTATGTAAGCATCGGCATTTTCAGGTGAAATAAAATTGATGACCGTATCAAAATGTGCTTTGGAGCTGAGATAATCTCCCTGAGAGTACTTTACCCAGCCTTCGTTGTTAAAGTAATAGGCACCTCTATCCCAGACAGAAGGACCTGTGGGTGGGTTATTTTTAACACCACATCCCACCACAAGAAGGAAGCTGGTCAAACTCAAAATTGTAATTAGTTTTTTCATAGCCCTTCTCCTTTTATTATCTAACATAGCTGATACTAATTCTGTGGACATCAGTCAGTTCCTGCATGTCAGTAAATGAATAGTTCAGCGAGAAGTTTTTCAGATTAACCCCAAATCCGAGTCCAAGCGCATCGGCATCAGACATAAAATTGTAGCCGCCTCTTACAAAGAACATATTCATGTAGGAGAATTCAAATCCAAGAGCGAGGGTCTGATCATAGTCGTTTGGATGGTTACTCTCGAGGGACAGCGTGAGTCTCTTAACAGGGTCATCAATTACCTCCATCGCCATACCGAGACGGAAGTTCAGTGGAATAGGATATGCTGTATGTTCTCTTTCCTCGGTAACAACCTCATTTCCCTGATAAAGGTACTGAAGATAAGTACCGCTAAATTTCATATCAGGTCCAATGTTCTGCATTGACATGGCAATTCTCAACGATTTGAATCCGGTCCAGAAATAAGTGCCAACATCAATTGCCACTCCATAGGCACTGGCATATCCACTCACATTTTCGTGTAAAAGTTTAAGTGCGACACCAGATGCAAATTTATCTGTGAAATACCTTGCGAAACCGATTCCAATTTGGGCACTTCTGTACTGGAATGGATCTTTATAAATAATGCCACTTTCACTGATTTCGGCGCCTTCAATGTCTCCTGAGTTAAAGCCACCAACGAATATAGCCAGATTTCCCCTCAGTCCAAGTTTCTTAATTATGCTAAAACCACCAAGATTTGTTTCAGCAAGGTAGCTAACATAGGAAAATCCTGCTGACATTTCACTTTTGATATTGGCAACACCGGCAATATTCCAGAAGACAGTCAGGGGATCATTTGCGACGGCGACATAAGCACCTCCCATGGCAGATGCATTGGGATCAAGTGATACTGAGAGGAAATTCGCTCCTGCTGTACCAACTTTGGACTGGGAAAAGCCCATGCCCACCATCAAAAAACTTAACAATATGATTATCTTCTTGTGTTTAACCATGATTGATCTCCTTTATTTCAAAATCACCAATTTACCAATCTTGTAATCACCGTCAGGAGTCTCAACCTTGTAAATGTAGATTCCACTCTGGACCTTAATATTTGCATCACTCAGGAGATTCCACGCCAGCGATCCTTTACCTTCCTTATTTTCCAGCGTCTTAATCTTGTGGCCTGAAAGTGTGTAAATTGTTATACGACATGTGGATGGAAGGTTAATAAACTCAACCTTATCCGCAATCTCAGTCGCCGTCCACGGAGCAGATCCGTTGTATGGATTAGGAACAACCTTCACATCATCCACCGATCTCCCAATCTTAGACTTCATGGTAATGTAAACCGGGTTACCATTCTCGTCCTTGAGGTAGTTGTTCTTAGAAGATTCGAGAGAATCCTCATCATAAGCAGTCACGACATAGTAATACTGAAACCCGGGTACAGCAGTCGAATCGAGATAAGTGTGATTAAACGATCCATCAGGATTTCTACGGATCGTGTCAAGAACAACCCAGTTGATGGGCTGATAAACTGCTCTATAAACGATGTACCCTTCCATGTCTGGATAACCTTTGAGCGGATCCGGAGTCCTCTCAGGGAGATCGTCCCATACGAGTTTTATACCATTGGATGTAACGGTGTAAACAAGCATGGGTGAAGGTGGAGGCACAGGGATTCTCCAGTGAAGGTCCTCGTCCGGATCTGAAGGATGCGCAGGATCAGAATGAGTGGACCCTGCGTAATACGCCTGGAGAGCTTTCTCAAGAACCTGTCTCACTCCAGGGAGCCAGCCTCGACCCCAGTAGGAATCGTAACCACCTGAAAGTCCCTGACCAACTCCTGCTACCCAGACAAGTTTTAATGTATCACCGGATCTGATGCTAAACGGACCTACAGTATTTAAAAATCTGTAGTCGAATGGAGGTGCTCCAAGATCAAACGGATGTGGAGCATAACGGTAGAACATGGTGGCAGAATGATGGCCTCTGAGATAGTCGTAAACATCCGTTGGTGTGGCCGGGTCACTACTCCAGTTCCACCACTGATGTGACCATGGTCTTACAAACCTTGCGTTATCAAGTGTGGAATCAGATGGTGAAGGTGGCGTATACAACCACATTCCGCCAATATAACCTGCTGACTTTCCGCCTTCACCTGTGTCGTCTCCAGGATCTGCAGGATTGTCTCCGTCATAGATGTATGACATTCCCCTCGGGAAAATGTAGACCTTGTAGGTTGTATCATTTCTCACATAGTCAACAGCAATTGAAGAGTCGAGAACCACCTCACCGGGCTCATCTCCCCAGATAATGTATTCGTCAGGCACACCATCCGGTTGAGGTATGAATGAATCCGGTAGAAGTGTAAGATCGTCTGTAAGCGGCCATTCACCATTTGTCCATCCGTCAAAAGCGACGAGATCATCAATATGGGGTTCTGTCTGATCTGCTCCTGAGACATCACAGTCGTACCACATTCCGACAAACACACCGTTTAACACATCACCGTGGCCAGGAATATCACACTGCGAGGCATCATAAGTGATGTAAATTTCATAGGCAACAAAGTCATTGAATGGCTCATGGGGCCACTGCATGCTCCTTATGATAACTTTCACGCCCAGATGGCTACCCGACCCGTGTCTCGGATTGTCCTTAAAATCGTCATAGGCGACCACAACATCCATCGGAGATTTACCGGGTCCCACATAAATAGGAGGGTTATCAGAACCAGTCCAATCACCAACAGGATAGTTTCCATAAGTAACATAAGGAGTTCCTTCAATTACAGCGCCAATTGTGAAGTAAGAGCCCCAGAGGTAATAGTTGTTTACAGCGGCTCCACCGGGCCAGCTCAGACCGTAGAGAGCCTGATTAAACTCTCCTCCCAGATTACCAAAATTGTTAATCCAGTTCCATGCCTCACCCACTGTCTGATTGATGATTTGATCTCTTGGTCTATCTATCCCGGGATTGGCGGGAGGAGTAACATTAGCCCGTGACCTTGCGCTCAAAATTCCAACAAAAAGCAATAATAAAAGTTTCTTATTCATGACAAACCTCCATCAAAATCCTTTGATGCTTATTTGCAATCCAAGTGTGCTTCTTCTTCTCGGATACCAGACTGTGGGATTCTTAACCTCGCCCTCAGGGTCATGGAGCACATAGTATGAGTTAACATCATCAAAAGATCTAAGTTGCTTGTTGTTGAACAAGTTTGTAACATCAAGATAAATCCTGCCTTTCAGCAGTTTAAAGGAGAAATCTTTGTAAATTCTCAGGTCTGTTCTCGAGTATGGTGGCAGTTTTTCAGAATTAATCTTCTCAACAGCGTCTCTTTCTGACCTGATGGGTGGTGTGTACGGGAATCCACTTCCATATAGGTAACTCAGGATAATACCGAAGTTCTTGAGTCTTCCACCAAGAATTCCTTTATCTCTGACAGCATACATGAGTGTTGCCGTAACATGATGTCTTTCATCCCAGTCAAGAGGAGATTCATGAGTTGGTAAGGGATAACCTCTCCACATCCAGTCGTATGCATTTCTCGGCGAGGAGAAGCTTCCACGGGCAACCTGGAAGGTATAACTCATGTTAAATCCTATGTCTGGCAGGAATCTTCCACCCAGTCTCTTGTTTATCTGTAGCTCAATACCTCTTGAAGATCCATAGTCTTCGTTAACATAGGTGGAATAATTTCCTGATATTCCGTAAGAGAACTGTTTGATACGGATCCAGTCTCTTATGTCCTTGTAGTAAGCGGTCACATCAATTGCGAAGTTATCTGTAAAGGCGTGTTTCACGCCAAATTCGTAAGACACTATCTTTTCTGGATCTATATTGGAATTTCCTATAATCGGGAATGCACCGGAGAAGGCAAAGTCTCTTATCATGGTTCTGAATGCGGGAATCTGGAAGTAATGCCCGTATGTAAAGTGAAGGAGATCACGATCAGAGATTGGATGAGAGACGCCTATTCTCGGACTGAAATACCACTTGGGTGAAGCCTTGGCAGGATCCTTGATTACACGAATGCCAAGATAACCCCACTCAGGATCTGGCATAAATGGATCATTACTGTCGCTGATGACCCATCCATCCGGATTGAAGTAGTCGAACCTGAATCCGACCTTTGCCACCATCCCCTCGATCTCAATCTTATCTCTCAGATAAAATGCAAATGTCCATGGATTTATCTTATGATCCTTAAACCACTTGAGGAAGTTGTAAGCAGTATCCTGAGGGAACATATTTCTTACCGTAAACCAGGGATTTGTAAGAGTCAGATACACATTACCACCACTGGCATAATCCGCACCCACCCTCACGATATCATTACGCTTGAATTCAAGTCCGGCAAGGATCTCGTGATGTCTCGTAACCTGACTCGTGTATCTTAAAGAGACACTGAATGTCTTACTCTGTCCTTCATACCACTGGGATCTGTCCCAGACAAAGTTGTAAGGCATGTACTGGTTACCAACGAAAACGAGCGTTTCTCTAATGTGGTTGAAAATTGAATCTGTGTTCCATGTCGAATCAGGTGGAACATAAGGAACCAGATTGGGCAGATCCGTCAGAGGGAACTCGTAAAATCTGTTGTTAACCATTGCAACCGTATCTCCGTTGTCCAGCACATAGACATAGATATCCACTCTCACTCTTGATCCCCAGCCAAAGCGGTTTCTTGGAGCATACTGGCCGGTTGAATCATTGGACCACCAATCTGGACCAGAACTTATTGAAGGATACAAACTCTGGACCCTCTCTTCCCACCAGTAGTAAGGAACTTCAATATAACTTCCGTGGTCTTCCCATCCCGGATAAAGGGAGTCAAGAATGTCCGTTCTAAAGTTGCCAAGTGAATCCTCGAAGTATGTTCTATCGATCTCAACAAATCCGTCTTTATCCCTGTCAGCAAAATCATCGACCCCATCACCATCAACATCTTCCTTATCGTTGTAAAGGAAGTAATCGCTGAACATACCAATTCTTAGTTCCAGGTATGACCTCGGGGAAATAAGGTAGTTAACACCAATAACATTCTGCCAGAGTTTCTCGTCGTAGTATGTCTGATGATCAAGTGCAAGCCTCCAGTTTGCATCGTAACCACCACCGTTATGTCTGACACGATGAAAACCACTATAGAAGAATTTTAAGTTTTTCCAGGGGAAGGTAAATTTCCACTGGAATGTGTAGGATTTATTATACCAGTCGGGATCATTTGATACAGGGAATCTCCCCTTGTCAAATGTCAAATCGCCTGAAACGAAAAACTTAGCACCTTTCCTGTTCGACGGAAGGAATGGACCGCTAAATGCAAATTCGACTCTCTTATACTGATCCCTGTGCCTATCTGTCTTTGATGTCAAATCGAGATTTTTACCTGTCAGGAAATCAAGATAGGGATCACCGATATTCTGATCAAGGAAGGAATAGACTTTATCTCCGAGGAAAGAGAAATCTCTTGTAACGCTTGAGATCTCAAGGGAATACTTGTCTCTTCCTTCTTTGGTAACGATGGAAATGGCACCTGAGGCGGCAGAGCCCTGATCAACATCAAATCCACCTTTACTGATTTCTGTTTCCTGCAAAGAAATGAGAGGCACTGCACCAAAGGTTGCGCCACCGTAGGGATCTTTAACTTCAACACCGTCAATAATATAAACGACCTCATCCTGTCTGCCGCCACGAATGTGAAGCTCTCCACCCCTACCCAGTATTACACCAGCCTGCTGAGCCACAACCTGCTGAACATTAGTTACAGCCGGGATGTTACTTAATTCTTCACTGCTGATAATATTCACACTGGCCGTGACATCCTTTTTAATGATGGGTCTCTTGGCTTTCACAACGACTTCTTTGGTCTTGATGATCGCCGGGAGGAGTTCAACCTGGACTTCTGTGGTTCTATCGATATTCACCCTCACACCTTCAATAATCTTTTCCTTGTATCCGAGATATGTTACTTTCAGGGTGTATGTGCCGGGTGGGACATTGAGGATTACAAAGTATCCGTCAACATCGGTAGCAGCCCCCATATTCGTTCCTTCAATAATAACATTAGCAGCCGGGAGGGGCTCCTTTGTCTTGGCATCAATGACCCTACCCATTATTTTTCCTGTTGTTCCAGCATGAAGCTGAAACAACAATAGTAGCGATATAATTCCCACTAACCTCTTAATGGGCATATTGCATACCTCCTATTTCTTTCATTGTTCCAATCTAAAGATAAATGGGATGGCTACCCAGACTTTGACTGGTTTGTCTCTTTGTCTACCGGGAGTAAAGACAAATTGTTTGGCTGCCGCCACCGCTGGTTTGATAAAGATTGGGTTTGTAGCCTTCAACACAATTACTGTATCCACCCTGCCCTGTTCATTTACGAGAACTTTAACAAAAACCCTGCCCTCAATTCCGGCTTTTCTGGCAAGTTCAGGATATTCAGGCTCCACCTGCTTCACAACCTTTGGCTTCACTTCAACTGCAAAGAATTCGTAAGTTTTCTCAACCTTGGGAGGTGGTGGAGCCTCAAGCTCATTAAAGGTCGTCGTTGGAGTGAATTCGATCTCTTCCTGCTCTTCCTCTTCCTCTTCATCTGCAACTTCTTCTGTCTCTTTTATTTCAACAGGGAGCTTGGGCTTGGGTGGTGGCGGCGGTTCTTTTAACTCCTCCACCTGGGTATTGACTTCTTCCACGATGGTGGTGATCTCTGATTTTGGCTTGTAGGGACTCACTTCGACTTTTTTAATACCCACGAAGATGAAAATAAAGAGGGCAAGTGAGATTCCAACGGCGAGGAGCATGTTGGTACCATACTCCTCCTCAAGGGTCAAATTTTTCCTTTCTTTGGTCTCTTTTGCCATAAGGTCACCTCTCTCGAGTGTATATCATGTATATATATTCAATAGCCCTTGACTGTCAAGTACTCATTCCTTCGGATATACCGTTGCAAACACCACACGGAAAGCCTGAGCATCCCTCAACGCATCCATCACATCGTTTACATATTTATATTCAACCCTCTTGTCCGCTTTAATGTGGGCAATCGTGGATGGATTCTCAGATAGCTTTATCTTGAACGCTACCTTCACCTGCTCGGGTGTTACAATCTTATCGTCAACGGATATCCTGCCATCCTTATCAATGTATATGTGTGCAAGGTCTCTCTGTTTAATTATTCTCTCAGTTGTCTTGGCTGTGGGAAGAATAACTTTAAGACCGATCTCTTTTCTGAAAACAGTGGTAACCATAAAGAAGATGAGGAGAAGGAAGGCAATGTCAGACATGGAGGCAGTAGGAATATTAACTTTCATCTCTCTTTTGCGCTCAACTTTCATTTCACTAACCTCCAGCTTTGATCATGCCCAGAGCCACACGCTTGGCTTCCGGCACCTGTTTCACCTCGTCAAAGACCTGTATCATCCGCTCGTAAGGCGCCTTCTCGTGTGTCTTGATTAAAATTATCAGCTTGGGATTCTTTGCGAGTTTTTCCTTCAGTATGGGTTGAATCTGCTCAAGCGTCACCTGCTGATCACCTATAAATACCTGACCCAGATCATTAATAGAAATTTTGACGATGTTCTTGGACTTAATCTTAACAATCTCTGTGGATTTTTCAGGCAGGACGAGCTTGAGTCCTTTATCACGGGCAAATATTGTGGTGGTCATGAAGAAAATGATAAGAAGGAACGCAATGTCAGCCATGGATGCGGTGGGAATCTCAGCTTCCTCAGGAGGCTTTGGTTTTCTAAACAGAGCCAATTTTATTACCTCCCTCAGGCTTCTTCTTTAATGATTTCTTTCTCAAGCAGATATTCAATCAGTTCGTTGGCAGCTTCCTCGGTTGCCCTTGCATAACCATTAATTTTTGACTGGAAAATAGCATAAAACAGGGAAACCGGGGCTGCGATCAAAAGACCTGATGCTGTCGTTATCAAAGCTTCGGATATACCCGAAGCAACAAGTGTAGGCTCTACCTCACCTGCAAGGGCGATTGCCTGGAATGCTTTAATCATTCCTGTAACTGTTCCCAAGAATCCAATGATTGGTGCAAGTGTGGCAATCGCTGAGAGGTAGATCATACCCCTATCAAGGAATCCCATCTCAGAAGAAGCCTTCGCAGCCATGGCCTCTTCCACCACCGATTTCCCTCTGTGCACCTTCTCAAGACCAGCGAGAAGAACTTTAGCAATGGGCTTCTTGTTCTTCTGCAAATATTCAACAGCGGCATCCATTCCCTGCTCTTCTATAAGACTCGTTACCTTCGCAACAAGCTTTCTCGGATTTGTACTCGCTTTCCACAGAAGGGTAATGATTCTCTCGATGATGATTGCGACACCAAAAATCGCAAGAATGAGGAGCAGCCACATCATTGAGCCGCCTTTATTGAAATATTCAACAAGTCCTTGCATTATCTAACCTCCCTTGGTTTTTTGTTTTCGCAATTGTCCATTTTAAATTCCAAAAACCCAATTGTCAAGCAAAATTCAATATTTTACAAGGGTTTACGCCAAGTTCTATCAACCCCCTGTTGCCCCCAACTCCACGATCCAATACACACACATCCTTTCCCCTCTCCTTTGCCTCAAGTATCAGTTCAAACATATTTCCACCCTCCCTGATACATCCTCCCACAACTTTATCAGACAGAGCAACAACGACTTTATCTCTCATCCTCATTGACCACGGCGTTCCCATATCATCCATGCCAGAAAAGGACACGACAACATCAAACATCTGCATTCTTTTTTTCGAAATTTGAATTACACCCCTGTCACTTATACCAACCCTGGGATTTTTACATCCGGGAGCATACCTGTAACCCGGTCCGTAGAGACCGGCTATAAGAACGCCTTGAAAATCAGCACCTTTCAGGATTTCAACGCACTCCTCATCTGCGTCCCGCGAGTTCAATATTGTAAATGTAGGACCATTGAGAATACTTAAGTTACCTCGTACATAGAGAACAGGAGGTGGAAAACCCAAAAAGTCCTTCAGAGAATCAGGATATGCACTGTGAAACACTGAGATGATGGAAAATCCAGAATTTTTGAGCTTCTCCTGAAAATCTGCCGTTTTCCTGAGATGCTCTGGAAGGTACTTTGAGAGAGCAAGAGATGCCTCATGTGAGAGCTGAAACTTCTCCCTATAAACATCGTAAGAAAATTCGAGAAATCTGGTCGGAGATATACCTTCGTAATAAATGGCTTTGAGGATTTTATAAAGGACTTTATCCCGGATGCCGGGAACATTGTGGAGCAGGAGTACGAAAAAGTCCAGTTCCTGCATTCAGAAATTATGTGATAAAGGAATCAATAAATAAAGGGGGGGCGGGGCGCCTCTGGCGCCCCGCCCCCCTTTAAATCCCAAAAATCTACCTAACAACTATCGCCTTTCTCAAAAATGTTACACCTTCCGCCTCAAGTTTGAAGAAGTAAACTCCCGGTGTCAGTCCTCCAAGATTTGCACGAATTTCATGCAACCCTGCCTCCATATCCCTGTCAACCACATTCGCCACTCTCTGACCTGCAATGTTGTAAAGATTAACACTGACATGCGTTCTCTTTGTGACAGTCAACATTAAGTCAAAACTACCTGTGAATGAAACAGCTGGCATAACTTCAAAGCTCTTGATTTTGAGAGAAGGCAGCTCAGAGACGCCCACATACACTACATTGATGTCGGCATCCTCTCTTGGATTTATGCTGAAGTTTCCACCTATGTATCTCACATTACCCGTAACCTGAACGGAATCTCCCACATGGGGTGTGTAGGTGTAGGCATTTGAGTTATCAACATAGGCGACTCCAGTACCATCATCTATCTGCCAGTTATTTGGATCATCTGAAACGACCGCAGCAGTAGCCGTCTGCACAAGCACACCTTCGTAACCCTCTGCTATGGTGTCAGCTGTTACATTGAGATGACCGGTATTTGCAAGGGTTGGTGTAACCGTGTGACCGGATGACACTACATTATAATAGAGAATATTCACAAGCTCTGTCATTCCACGATACTCAAGTACTGTACCCGCAATGATCACAGAATCACCGCGAACAGTTGTGTAGTTCATCTGTGGATCGTATATCTGAATTCCGCTCCACCTGCCTGTGCCCTGCTGGACGAAGTAAAACGGATATGGGAAGGCATCCCTTTCACCTGTGATTAAACCTGTGATGGTAACAACTCTTCCCACCCACTGACTTTCGAATGTTACTGTATCCGTATCAACATATTCATGCTGGATCGTGAATATTGGCGTAAATCCACCGTAGAAGGTAACAATCTCCGTATCAGGAACACCGAGGTTCTGGGTGGCAAGCTGATAAGCCTGTCCATCTGTCTGCTCGCCCGTTGTGAGATGAACGAGGGATGAGTCATCAGGATCGATCGTTGCAGAAATCACATTAAGAGCAGGAGTGATTATGTAGTTTGCCGGATTCGTCCCGGCATCAGGATTAACGGGTCTCGTGAACTGAACATTAAGTGATGTTCTCGATGTACTATAAACAACCGAAATGTGTTGTGATAAGACCTCAATGTCATCTATACTTCTGGGTCTGAGCTTGTACCATCCATAATGTGTGTGGACAATACCGGTTACATTTAGAGGATCCCCTATGTGAGGAACATAAGTGTATGAGTTATACACGATTGCAAATCCATCGCCATCCGTGATCCAGAATCCATTGTGCGGAGCGGTTGTATCGGTAACAAATGCATTTTCAATTCTTACAAGAACGCCTTCGTAAGCCTCAGCACTATCCGGACCGTAGGAGGAAGTCGCTGATGTATCAAGGTGTGCTGTTGAGATAATAGCTGGTGGAGGAACAGTGCCCGTGCCATTTCTCACGATGTTTGTTGTGTCGTTTACGATCAGCTCGGTGTTTCCGTAATACTCGTAAACAGTGCCGGTGATCGTAAGAGAGTCACCCACCTGAACGGGGAAAGTTCCAGCAGAGCTTGGAATGTAAACCATGATTCCGCTCCAAGGACCTCCCTGAGACATCTCAAGGAAGAAATTCCTTGAACCAGTTACACCGTAGCCGGCAACAACAACTCCGGAGACGGTTACAACGGAATCCACCCAGAGACTTGCCCCGGTTGAATCCCTGTCCGATTGTATCTGGTAAATTGTGGTCTGTATCTGGGCATTTGCAAAGCCTGCAAATCCCAGCATCAATGCGACTACAAACAACCTTTTCATAGAAAATCACCTCCAGAAGTTTTATTGTATTCCAAATTCGTCTCTAATTACGTGTCTAAAAAAGTCTCCAAGCTCACCTGCAAGCTTGTGGACCTTCAGGGAGAAAACAACTATGTCAGGATTGTGCTCCGGAGACTTCAACATGACTCCAATTGGATTATTGAGTCCAAGAACAGTTGTTTCGTAAACAATGACCGCCGGGCTGTGCACCTCAAAACCGTCTATTCTCGCGATGATCGTTCTCGTCACGAGTGTGTCAGGGTATTGAGGATCATTATAAGTCCTCACCACAGGTCTGCCCGGCAGGATCGTCTTATCCGGTATAAGTGAGTCAATATTCATGTATCCCGTTACAATTGCCGTTGAATCGAGATCAATAAACACCCCGGAGCCTGTAAGCATGAGTTTATTTCCGTTGTCCAGATAGGTCATGAGATAGCGATAAATGTCCTTTACATGGGAATTCGTCTCGCCAGTGTACCAGATTATGAGTTCGAAACCAAGATTGTTGATTACATACCTCTGGTCAACAGGAGAATACGGGAGACCTCTATCAACGCGCCAGACCGTGTACTGAAATCCAAGTGAATCGAGAATGTGCGTATAAAATTCGTCTGCTGTCACATCAGGATCGTCATCAACAAGGAGAATCCTTCCACGAACAGGAACCACATAAACTGTATCAGCAATGGTGTCCGAGATAGCGGAATTTTCGTCTTCAGCCCAGAAATAAACGATGTTATCGCCAGGTGAAAATTCTGTAATGGTCACTGAAGGTGAATCCACAGGCACAAAATGGGGATCACCATTGTTTACTCTCCAGTAATACCCGACCACTGTGGAATCTCCATCAACATCGTGCCATTCAAGATAATATGTGGCAACCGGTAGAATTGTATCAGGGGGCATGGTTCCATACTGAAACTGGATGGTGGGCGGGGAATTTATCACCGGTATCGTAACACTGGCAGGTGTGGGATCCACAGCACCTTCATTGTCCTTTGCCCAGATCTTAAAAACATGAACCTGGACAGAGCCCGCGGACGATAGAGAAAATGTGTCTGAATTCAGGGTCGTAAACACCGTTTCAGGATCTTCGTCCCAGTGATAATAAAACCCGACTACATACCCATCAGGGTCGTTCCCATACCAGTGCAGCACCACCCTCGCAGGAACCGTATCAACCCTTCCCTCAACATAGAGATAAGTCTCTGGTGGGATGTTTTCGACGGGATGCTCGACTGGTTTCCTGTGACAGGAAACCAGTAATGTTATGAGTATTATAGGAATCAGCCTCTTCATTTTATTATCAAAAACTTACCACGCTGAACTTTTCCTGTTTTTTCATCCTTCACAACAAAGTAGTAAAGCCCCGTTGCAACTTCCTGGTCTTTATCGGTTATCAGATTCCAGGATTCCTCTCCATAGATGGGATCGTCATGGTGAATAGTTTTTACAAGATCACCTGCAAGGTTAAATATGTAAATTGTGCACTTTTCGGGTAAATTGTTGAATCTGATAACCCTGCCAAAGGGACCCGGAGAATCCCAGACAGAGGACTTTCTGTATGGATTGGGGTAAACATAAACCTTTTTGTCTGAAGCAGGGGGTGTACCGGGGACAACCCTGACCATGTTCTGTCTGAGTGAGCTTTCCAGACTGGGAAGTCCAATGTCAGGATTCCCCACATCATAAGAGGTTACGGCGTAGTAGTAAGTGAAACCGTTTTTTACACCGTAATCGACATACTTGTACCAGCCGGCATAGGGACCCTGCGTTTCAATCTCTGGCAATCCGGTGTTAAAACCAATTGAATGATCCACATCCCTGATTGTATCATCCGGAGTTTTGTCATACTGACGGAGAAGTATCCAGGAGGAATCCGCAAGTAGCTCTGATGTACCCCTGTAAATTCTGTAACCTTCGAAATCTCTTAAATGAGGAGGAGTGGGATCCCTTGCAAATTCAGGGGAATTGTCGAAGTAAAGTGTTACTTTTCTGTCACCCGGGATGGCAACGAGTCTTGGCGAGGGTGGAGGCGCTGGTAGAATGTAGTTTGCCTCAAACGCCCGCTGTGCCCAGTTGGCATTCTGCTGAAGCTCAACTTCGTTCATCCCTCCAACAACGGCTATAACAAACCTCAAAGAATCTCCACGCCTTAATCTCTCTATGGGACCAACGGATATTAAAAATGCGGGATCAACATATCCATTGGTCGCCACATATTCATCATCCACATCCGGATCCCTCTCACCGTTGCTCATCAATACATATCTCTGGCTGTCGGGGACCTGGACACTGTAGTCCCAGTGCCACCAGTTGAATGAAACAACCATTGAGTCCAGATTAATTCTGTCCGAATCATCCATAAGGCCAAGAATTTTGATCCCCACCATCCCCTGCGCCAGGTAGTCGTATCCATCATTCCTTTCATAAGCCATACGAAGAGAATCCAGGTAAAATAGCCTCTTGTGCTGAAAAAATGGGGTCCTGCCGAAATCTTCACCCCAGAAATCCCTATTCCCTGTCACAAGCTCAGCATAGATTCCAAGATAAACCGAATCCAGGTCATATCTGCCAATGTTTTTTATGGTGTAGTCAATGATAACAGCGTCATCTATGTATGAATAACTCCACGCCAGGCTCACCTGATTGACCTGGAGTCCCAGGGGATGATGATCGGGTACAATGGAAAAAGTATCGTAGTAAGTGGCATAAAAATCCTGCTCTGAAATCGCACTCAAATCGTAATAAGGTGAAGTTATCAGTGTGGATTTCTCAATGACAGAATCCTGCTCGTAAGGGGTAGGGAGAAATTCAAACCCCTGTGAAGAACCGGGAGTAACATTCAATGCATCTATAACACCAGTAGAGACAAACCTCGAATCACCGAGTTTTGCGCCCACCCAGAGACCAGCCCTGTATAGGTGCTCTGTCCTCGATCCCAGAGGATACTCACACGAAGGAAGAGGCTCATGGGTCTGTGGATCATAAACCCTGAAGCCGTTACCGAGAATGCCGAAATTGGTAACTGTAAGGGCTATATTACCTATATTTGTATATTTGTATGGATCCGTGCGGGCAAAAACTATCAGTGGAAAAAAGAGTATAAATCCCCACAGCCTCCCGAAAGGAGACTTCCACCACCTTATCTTAAAGGTCCTTCGCCCAATCAATATTCTCACTCAAGGTTGGTCTTTAAAAATTATTGATTTCACACACCGTATGGTCAATGAGCTACCCTCTCAGATGGTCGTAGCCCATATTGTCAACATAGACCTCACTTCCGTCTTCTTTGATCAATCTAACCCCAACATGGGGTGAATGTGTAACTTCCCCGATTTCAGTTACATCGTAATTCATCCTTTTGAGCTTTTCATATTCCTCTTCACTCAGAGTAAAGGCAACCTCATACTCTTCCCCACTTCCCACAACGAGCTGGAAAAGCGGGGCACCAATCAATCTCGCAACATCCCTCAAATAGGGTTTAAAGGGGAGCTTTCTTTCGTAGATTACGATTTCTACCTGAGAACTTCTGGCTATTCTTGAAAGGTCCACTCCGAGTCCATCGGATATGTCAATTGATGCATTTATTTTCACATCGAGCAAAATTTTTTTCATAAAATCGATTCTGGGCCAGGGTTTGTAAAACTTCTCAAGGATCTCCTCAAGCTGGTCTGAGGGGATCTGCTTCTTTATCTCATGCCGGTTTATGATGTTCAGAGCGGTTCTGACCCTGCCGAGATCACCGGTAACCACGACCTTATCTCCGGGCTCTGCTCCACCACGGGTAATATTCCTCTCCCGCGGAATTTCTCCAATTACAGTGATAACGATCCCCACTCTTTCTGAGGCTGTTATATTCCCGCCTGAGGGAGATATGCAGAAGGCACTACTGAGCTCCTTAAAGCCATCGTAGATCCTGAAAACATTGTTTTCAGGGAACCTTTTCGGAATCTCGAGATTCACGAGAAATGTCAGGGGAGTTGCTCCAACTACCGCAAGGTCCGAAAGTGCACCTGCAAGAGCCCTGTGTCCCACCTGCTCGTAAGGGAGGATATCCGGATAAAAGTGCCTTCCTTCGATCGTAGCATCAACGCTTATGACCATATTCTGGGTTGGGATCTCTTTCATTATAACCGTATCGTCGCCGAACCCATTAACGATTCTTGGATGCGGCTTATAGTACTCGCGCAGTCTTTCTACCAGCTGGTCTTCTCGTATGTGTATCATATCAGATTTTTCAGAAGCTCACCGTGCTTCTGTTTCAGGGTTTTGAGGGCACGCTCTTTGAGCTGCCTTACTCTTTCACGGGAAATGCCAAGCTGTTTCCCGATCTCTTCGAGTGTCTTGGGTCTTCCATCGTCAAGGCCGAAGTACATTTCCAGAATCATCTTATCTCTTGGTCTGAGATCCTGCATAGCCTCTTTGAGTCTCTCAACGAGCTCCACTTCCTCGTAAGCCTCTTCAGGTGACGGAAGTGCATCCTGGTTAACTATATCAACAAGGGTCTGCTTTTCATTGTCCGGGTATATCGGGGAGTCGAGTGACACCTCCGATGTGATCATGCTGTAAGACTTTTTGACCTCTTCAGTAGGTATGCCAAGTTCTTCTGCGATCTCTTCAAAAGTTGGTTCAACGCCTTTCTCCTGCAGGAGATCGATCTGGGCTTCGCGGATCTTCTTCATCTTGGCGCGCTGCTCACCGGATATCTTGATCAACCGGGACTGTTCATTGAGCGCTTTCATTATTGCCTGCCTTATCCACCAGATGGCATAAGACAGGAACCTGACTTTTCTATTGGGGTCAAATCTTTTGAGGGCACGGAGCAGACCGAGGTTACCCTCGTTGATGAGATCCGCGAGGGGAACTCCGTAACCCTGATAGTGTCTTGCAATACTGACAACGAATTTAAGATGTGAGTAAATGAGTTTTTCAATAGCCTCTTTGTCACCCTTCTGGGCACGAATAATAAGCTCCCTCTCCTCCTCTGGAGTGAGAGTGGGTGAATCGGCTATTTCTCTGAAGTATATTTCCAGCGATTTTTCGTCAATGTTATAAAGACTCATCTTTTTCGAATTCCTCCAGGGCTTTATCTATGTCAACTGTCATCTCAAGTACCATTTTGACCCCGGCGAGATTCAGCCCCTTCTCGTGGGTCAGGTACTTAATGAGCTTCAGTTTTTTAAGATCATTCAGAGAGTAAAGCCTCGTCTTCTTGTCCGTCCTCTTTGGCACAACGAGTCCCTTCTTCTCATACAGCCTCAAAGTTTGTACATGCAGACCGACCAGTCTTGCAGCGACGCTGATCACATAAACAGGCTCATTTGGCCCGATTTCCTTTATCATACTCATCCCCCCTTCAGGTTTTTGTTGTGCTATTATTTATATAATCCCTGAGCGGGGGTTGTCAAGTTTTTTGATAAAGGAGAAGTAAACTAATTTAAGCCCACTTTTCTATGAGCTCCTGATACTTCTCCCAGGGATACACATCCAGCGCCTTTATCCACTTTGATAATTTCTCAACTCTCGCCTTTGGATCATCCGGGATCTGTAACGGTCTGCCTCGACAGTCAATGATCAGTCCGACAACTCCTCCCTCAACCTCCACTTCGTGAACCTTTCCTTTACCGGCACCTGCATCAAAATTCTTTGAAGGCTCAATTATCGCCTTTGCCTTCTCTCCTATGCCCAGCGGGACGCGCACAAGATCGCCAAAGTTAACTGTGAGCTTTTTCCTCTCTCCTCTTGGCATCTCAAGCTGAATTTTCACACAGGGTTTGCCCTCTTTATCCACACCCTTGGGTGCAATTGAGCTACCGAGTCTGATGAGACAGTCACGATCAAACACCTCTGTCGCCGCCTCCTCGTGTACGGTCGAGAGGACACCGAGATGCGGCATCATGAAAATAGAGTCAACAGTGAGCATGGTAACACCTTCGGGCTGGAAGGCATCGAGCATCATCAAAGCCGCCTGCTGACGGCGTGGAGCGTGGGACAATACCCCTCCAGAACCAATGATTAGTGCAAGTGTCATCATGTTTACCAGCGTCTCTCCAGTCATGGTCTGGGCAAAGGCATCACTTATTGTCCTCTGCTGCTGGACTCCTTTGAGTCCCACTGCCATTGCCTTGTGGTGCTGGAAAGCAAGTCTCAAAGCCTCTCTCGCAATTGCCTGCTCAATTATCAGCTCCTCCAGTGTCTGCGGGATCGTCGTGGGCCTGATCATCTTATTCCTTATCCTGTTCCTAAGGTCCGACTCCTCGATTTTAAATGGCACCCAACGCAGAATGTTTTTAATGCCCGCCTCCACCATGACGTTGGATATGGAGTAACTCATCCCCAGGTTGGCTGAAACTGTTCTGTTAAAGACCCCCTGAAAAACGGAGAATACATCTGTGGTTGCGCCGCCTATGTCAACGCCGAGAACCTCGATGTTGTTCTTGCGGGCAACCTTCTCAACGAGGAGCCCCACAGCTCCAGGTGTGGGCATTATTGGAACATCCGTCCAGCTCATGAGCTTCTTGTATCCAGGAGCATGCTGCATTACATGCTCCATAAAAAGTTCATGGATCTTATCCCTTGCTGGACGGAGATTTTCTCTTTCAAGAACAGGTCTAATATTATCGACAATGTAAAGGGCAACTTTGTCTCCGAGAATCTTCTTTATATCCTCTCGTGCATCTTTGTTACCAGCATAAATGACAGGGAGCTTGTAGCCAACGCCAAATCTTGGTCTTGGCTCAGCTGCGGCAATCAGCTCGGCGAGCTCAATGACATGCTTTTTCGTACCGCCATCAACACCACCGGCGAGGAGAATCATGTCGGGTCTCAGTCTTCTAATCAGTTCTACCCTCTCGTGTGGCATTCTGCCATCATTGGAGGCAATAACTTCCATAACGATAGCGCCGGCGCCGAGAGCTGCCCTTGCCGCACTCTCAGCTGTCATGCTCTTCACCACACCAGCAACGAGCATCTGCAAGCCACCACCTGCTGAAGATGTGGAAACATAGGCATCCACACCTTCCTGCTCCTTCGCCGGCTTCAATATTTTCTCACCCTCAAGAATCTTTATCCCAGTGAGCTCCTCCACTTCCCTGAATGCATTCAGAACTCCGCGGGTAACATCCTCAAACGGCGCCTCCACCGTCGTCGGCGCCTCACCCCTCGCAATTAACCTGTAACTCTCATCCTTCTTGCCAATTAAAATTGCCTTTGTCGTGGTACTACCACAGTCAGTTGCAATTACCCTCTTTAAAATCTCAATTTCAGCAGCCATATTTTTCCTCCTATGCGGTTTATTTTAATGCTTTCCACACATTTCTTTCAAATTCTGGTATTACCTTAATTTCGCATTCCACCCTCACATTCCATGCTTTATCCTTCAAAAAGTCAAATCCCGGTTACCAGATTGCAATAAATCCACACCTGCCTTAGATTTTGTAAAAGGAGGTGGTCAAGATGAAGTGGGTAACCCGTGAACATGTACATGTTGACAGAGTAGCGTGTCCCTGGCTTATCAAAAGATTCATAGATCCTGATGCCGTGTTTGAATTCGTCCCCAGGGACACCGATCCGTCCACAATTAAGGACGGAATTCCGTTTGACATGAAAGGTGTGGAGCTCGGACACCATGGAGACAAATGCTCTTTCGATGCATTTATGGAAAAATATAAACTCGATGACCCGGCTCTCAAAAAAATTCAGCAGATCGTCAGAGAAGCTGACACACATGTTGAAAACCCATCACCTCTCGCAATCGCACTCAAAATTCTTGCAAAAGGTTACAGAATGATCTCCAGAGACGACCACGAAACCCTTGAAAAAGAGTTCCCCTTATACGACGCACTCTACGCTTACTTCAAAGCTGAGATGGAAAACCAAGCTCCCTGATCCACTCTGTCAGAATACGATTGACCTTTTTGAACTTTTCTATCATCACCATGTGTCCTGCACTGACGAAGTAGGCTTTTGCAGCCGGTACAAGTCCGATCGTTCTTTCAATCTCCTTTCTGTCCAGTAATCTGTCCTTTGTGCCGTATATGAATAACACGGGAATTTTCAGATTTCTCAGAATAAAAGATACATCGGATCCTGCGGCTTTCAAATCCGCTTCAAGCGATTCCCTGTTGCGGCTCAAAATCTGATTTGCAGTCTTCAAGCATCGTTCTACATGATCCGGGGAATAAAACATATTTGAACAGAATTTTTCAGGACTCTCAGGAGGGTTTAATTCTGGAAGCCTTGCCGTGGAAGACACGAGGACAACTCCCCGCGGTCTATACCCCATTTCCACGGTTTTCAACACAATGTGTCCACCAAGAGAATGACCCATTAAGACTTTATCTCCCGGAGAACTTTTCAAAAACTCCGCCACGATCAATGCGTAATCCTCAATATTCGTGGACGGCTTTCCTCCACTTTTGCCGTGACCGGGTAAATCTGGAGCTATTGTGGTGAATGGTAGATGTTCAATTTGATAGTACCAGTTTAAGTGATTCCCTCCTGCACCGTGAACCATAATTACATCAGGACCAACCCTCCGCCTGAAGCTGTAATAAATTTCAACCCCACGGACACGGATAAGGGGCATTACTCCATCTCTTCTTCCAGTCGTTCAATCTCCTTTTTGATTTTGGAGATCTTTTTATCTATGCTCTCTTCTTTTAGATGGGTCTTCTCCATAAACTCTTCCCCTGTCCATGGGGTAACGAATAACGCAACGAGTCCCCCAAAGAGAATTCCCAGTATAAACCAGAAAATCCCTTCCTTAACTCTCATAGTTTCACTCCTTTAAAAAGCGTTTTCGATGTGATCTATTTTAACATCGTCCTTGTTAAATTTTACACCAATTGCGTCAAATCTCAAATCGTGATTCTGGAATTCAGGATGTGATTCCAAGTAATACTCAGCAGTTTTTATAAGTTTCTGAATCTTAAATGGGCCTATGGTCTCAACCGGGTCAATTCCAAGGGCATCTGAAGAAAAGCTTCTTACTTCAACAAAAACGAGCATCCCTTTTCTTTCAGCGATTATGTCAATTTCCCCGCCCCGCCATCGGAAATTCCGCTCGACAATCCTGTAGCCTTTCTTTTTCAAGTAACTGGCAGCGACCTCTTCTCCCTTCCTGCCTTTACCGCTTCTGGAAGTCATTGCCGGGGACTTGAAACATCCTCTTCGGGCACATACCTTCTCCAGTCCGGTACACCGGGCTCCTCTTTGTTGTTTGAATAGATCAGCTTGAAATCTCCATCGTTTCGCACATCGACGAAGATAAACTTCCAGTTGTGTGAGTAGTAATACCACTCCTCCCTGTCCGGCTTTGGAATATCCATTGATATTCTTTTGATCTCGTCCGGCTCTCCGTACTTGATCAGGATCCTTCCACGATCAGTGTAACGGCCCTTTTTCTTACCTGTTGAAAATTTATTGTCCGCCTCTTTTACCCTGAGAATAAATTCCTCGAGGAATTCGTTTTCAGGAGTTTCAGGATCTGGATCCCTCTGACTCCAGAATTTTTTCAGAAACAGGATACGCGCCTTTTCGTCTTTTATTTTTTTAAACTGCAAAATCTCTTTTGGTGAAGCAATATAATCTATGAACGAAACATAGTCCATTAGCTCTGGAGAGACTTCCCTTTCCCCGAATGTGAAATAAAAGATCCGCTCCGCCCTCAGGTGACTTCCGTCACTTAACTTCACAAAATCGAGAACGAGTTTATACTCCCCTTCGTCCTTCAGGTCATCAAGAAGCATTGCGCCGATACCAACATACTTACCATCAATTTTCAGAATCTCCGGTCTATTCCTGACCATAGGAGTCCCGTCCCGTGAATAGATCAAAGAATTTAATACCACTGTGGCACTATCCTGAACATAAATCTCATAGGTGTATAGAAGGGTATCCTTTTCCGGGCTGTAAGTACGGACGGGATTGGGGATAAAACTCATCCCGTACTTGAAGAAATTCGGTATCGTATCTTCACTGATACTCCAGAGGAGCTCAATATCTGAAACTCCGGGAATCCCCTCGTGGGTTATCACAAAAGTGGTATCAACACTGGAGGAAGTGCCGGCGTTGAGATCACTGACTCCAAATCTGAGGTGATATTTTCCCGGTGCAAGCAAAAGGGTTATCTGATCAACCAGATAATTGCTGGATTTGACGACCTGTTTCCATTTTCTTTTCAAAGGCTTTTTACCGGGAGATTCCAGCTCGAAAGAGTATTCAATCGCCTTTTTTCCGGTTGAATCTGCCTCAAAACTTCTGAGCTCAACGAGGTAATAGAACTCGGCTCTCTTCACACTGTCCACCTCGTTGAAAACAGAGTAGTCCAGATAGAATCTGGGAACACCAGCAGGGGTAAGTACAGCCTGAGAATGCGGAAAACTAATTAATCCTGTCAAAAAGATCAGCTGGATAATAAAGCTCATAATCTCCAAAACCTCCACGATCTACAAAGATTATTGTCAAATTCCTGTCATAATAATACCACACCTGATAGGGAAGTGCATTCACATCAAATGGATGACTATCTATCTCGTCAGGTGGACCGAGCTTTATATAAACATGTCCCCTGTCAGTCAACGAACCGAGCATTCTGCCTATTGAGAAGTTCTTATTCGCATATGTCACCCTTTCGACAAACTCCTCCATCAATTCATTCTCAGGTGTTCCCGGAGTGGGATCGTGCTTTTTCCAGAATTCCTTCCAGAGGTTCATCTTCAGGGAATCAGGCGCCCTCTCAATCCTCCTGACTTCACTGTATGGTGCGATGTAAATAAGTGCAGGGATATAATTGTCGAGATTCCCGACAAGGATACTTCCACCCTTCCTGTATATAAAACGCGCCTTTCTCTCAAATTTTACTCCGTCAACTGTAATTTTGAACCCCGTCGTGTACTCCCCTCGCGCAAGTGTGTCTGGCATGCTGAACTTTACAACAAAATTACCCCCACCCTTTCTCTCGATAATGGGAGAGAGCACGACCCCTTTAACGGGGACATCGAACCCCCGCTGATCCTCCATTAATTTTAAGGTTACCTCTATCTTCGAAGGGTCCGGGATCACCCTGAACAGAAATGCCACGGTATCACCTTCAAAAACCGGATACCCTTCAACAGGGATTGGGTCTCCAAGAAAAATCTTATTTTTCATGTAATCCCTTAGATCGTACTTCCACTCTTTCTCAAATACTTCCTCACCTGTTATGGAGTTTGAAATCTTAAGTAAGGCTTTAAATTTCTTCCTCGTCGGGATTTTAAAACTTCTTTTGATTATTTTCCGCAAAGAACCGCCCTTCTTGAACTTCACATACCAGAAATTTCCAAAGATCACATCCTTACCTGACCTGATCTCTACTGCAACTTCTGCGGATCCCCTGCCTCTGAAGGTGAGAAACTTCGAAGCAGGTAATGCCGCGACAACGGTTACTTCACACGAATCAGCGGAAACGGGCGAAATATAAAAAAATCCCTGTGGCTTAAGAAGAGAGGCGAGGATGAGGAGCCAGAACAATCAGATCACCCCCATATTACGAGCCATGGCTTCGAGCCTTTTAATCCTTTCTTCAATGGGTGGATGTGTTGAAAACAGGGATGCGATGCCGCCACCTCTGAAAGGTGTTACAATAAAGAGGTGTGCAGTCGCCGGATTAGCTTCAAGTGGAAGTTTTTGTGCGCCATAGGCAAGTTTTTTAAGAGCGCTTGCGAGGGCAAGGGGATCACGGGATATTCTGGCTCCCGTGGCATCAGCAAGGTACTCACGGGATCTCGATATGGCAAGCTGGATGATCGTGGCTGCAATTGGCGCAAGAATAGAAACGAGCAGAGCAACTATCATATTGCTCCCTCTGTCTTCGTCATCACCTCCGAAACTACCAAAGATCGCTGCCCATCTCGCCATGTATGCAAGATAGGTGATGGCACCTGCAATCGTTGCAGTAACAGTCATTATCAATACATCCCTGTTTCGGATGTGTGAAATCTCGTGCGCAAGCACACCCCTCAGCTCACGAGGAGTTAGAAGATTCAATATACCCCTTGTAACAGCCACAGCAGCGTGTCCCGGACCTCTACCAGTTGCAAATGCATTGGGATGGTCAGTGGGAATGATATACACCCTTGGCTTCGGTATCCCTGCAGCTCTGGCAAGCTCTTCAACCATTGCGTGTAGCTCAGGAGCCTCAGAAGGGCTTACCTCTCTGGCTCTGTACATTGCGAGAACTATCCTGTCACTCCACCAGTAGGACACAAAGTTCATAACCCCGGCAAGGATCAGCGCCACGGTCATTCCACTTTTCCCACCAACGAGTCCCCCTATCCAGACGAGGAGAACCGTTAAAAGTGCAAGTAAAACATAAGTTTTCAGCTTCGACATAATTTACACCTCCCTGGTTTCACTAATTAATAATTATACCCCCATTAAGTTGTCAAGTCCTGCTGTGTGGTTAATAATTTTCCAAAAATAGGAGGTCACAATATGGCCAAATACAGGATTGCGCTTCTACCAGGTGATGGTATTGGAAAGGATGTCATGGATGCAGCGGAGATCGTTCTCCAGAAAATTGATCTTGATGCCGAATATGTTTACGGTGATATTGGCTGGGAATTCTGGAAAAAAGAGGGTAATCCTCTACCAGATAGAACACTTGAACTCCTGAGAAATTCAACATGCGCACTTTTTGGTGCAATTACATCAAAGCCAAAGGAAGAAGCTCAGAAAGAGCTTGCACCTGAACTCCAGGGAAAAGGATACGAATACTTCAGTCCAATCGTTAGATTGAGACAGGAGTTCGATCTTTACATAAATCTGAGGCCTGCAAAGGCTTTTCCAGGCAATCCCTTAAATTTCAGAGATGATATTGACCTCGTTATTTTCAGAGAGAACACTGAAGGGATGTATGCAGGTGTGGAGTTTCATCCACTTCCTCAGGAGGTCAAGGATGTACTTCTGAAACACCATCCAAAGATGAAAAGATTTGAAAAAGTGCCCAACGACGAGATTGCACTCTCGACGAGGATAATGACCAAAAAGGGCTGCTACAGAATTGTTAAAGCAGCTTTTGAGTATGCGAGACAGCACGGGAGGAAATCCGTTACACTCGTTGAAAAACCGAATGTTTTGAGGGAAACTGGCGGATTGATCCTCAGAATAGCGCGTGAAATTGCAAAAGAGTACCCTGACATCGAATACAGGGAAGCCAATGTGGATGCCATGGCAATGTGGCTTGTCAAAAACCCGCAGGATTATGATGTTCTGGTGGCAGAAAATCTCTTTGGAGACATTATATCCGACCTGGCGGCTCAACTGGTCGGTGGACTCGGCTTTGCTTCAGCGGGCAACATAGGAGACAACTTTGCAGTGTTTGAACCCACACACGGTTCTGCTCCAAAATACGCAGGCCAGTACAAAGTCAATCCAATGGCGATGCTACTCGCAGTTAAACTCATGCTCGAATGGCTTGGAGAAAAGGAGAAGGCAGAGAGACTTGAGAACGCAATAGCAGAGGTGATAAAAGAGGGTAAAGTCAGGACATACGACATGGGTGGTAATTCATCCACCCTCGATGTAGCAAGAGCTGTAGCAGAGAGGCTTTAGGGTATGGTGTGGGCACGCCGGAGGCGCGCCTCCGGCGTGCCCACACCATTGTAAAAAAATCCTCACTTACCGTAAAATTTCCACCATGAGAAAAGCCATCCTCGTCTCAATCTTCCTTCTTGTTGGTGCATGCACTCAGGTACGGCAAATAGTCGCCGTTAAAGACCTGAGAATAAAATTCCTGAACGTTGAAATCGCCAGTATCTCACTCGACGGAATTGATCTGAACCTCAACTTCAGAGCTTACAATCCCAATAAGGTAAACGCACTCCTCACGGGATTCGCCGTTGACATCTTTGCAAACAACTACAAGCTCGGTAAAGCCAGTATAAACCATCACCTCAAAATTCCAGCCGGGAAATCTGCAAACTTCACTCTTCCCCTGCACCTGAGATGGAGTGACCTCTCAAGATCGGTCTCAAGTGCCATCAAGCAGAAACGCGTTACATTTAAAGCCGTTGGATACGCGCTGATCGACACCCCTATCGGCAAACTCAGGTTTAAAGTGGCAGATTACACGAAGACCGTCAGGTAAACTTTAAAAGGCTTCTTCAAAGTTGTTAGGTTCCTCAAAGCGCTCCCGTTGCTTTTTGTACATGTTATAACTGTATTGAACACTCAACGAAACCATTAAAGGATCTCGACTGAAACTCTTTCTGGCGTAATAATCGGGACCTTCGGAAAAATATTCCCATTTGAAACCACCGTCAATGTTTTGCAGTCTAAGTGAGAGCGAGAGATTTCTCCCTATTTTCTTCCTCAATCCAAGATCAACGGTGTGGAATCCTGCTCTTTCTCCCTGCAAAGTGGCAACAGGGCTCCTGTAGCGGAAAACGACCTGCAATCTCACATCTCCTCGAAGATCAAGCTCATTTATCATCCGCACACTCCATGAAACGCTTCGGTTCTCGTATGTTCTACCAGCAAGGGTGCCTTTTATGTAATATCTGTACATGTCAAAAGACCAGTTGACTGAAAAATTGCTAAAAAGATCCATGTTTATAAACGCCTCCACGCCTGTTCTGTAACCTGTGCCCGCATTACCGAATGTTTCAATGAACACATCCTGCGAAAGTGGTATGGTTATACGCTCAATATCGTCGTGAATGGTTTTATGATAGATGGATGCCGAAATAAATCCCCTCAGAACAGGATATTTAAAACTCGCCTCGTAACTGTCAATGTACACCGGTTTCAAATCGGGATTCCCCTTGCGTATGGTGTGAGGATCCACCCACACTCTAAAAGGTGCGATCATCCAGCCCCGGGGACGCCTGATCCTCCTCGTGTAAGAAAACATCACCTGAGTTATATCTCCCATGGAAATGTGAAGGGAAGGGAAAAGGTCAGAAGTTTCCATGCTGAAGGTCTCCCCTGTCCTGAGGTCCTTTATCTCCCTTTTTTCAATTTCACCTCTCAATCCTGCTTGAAATCCAATTGCTCTCACACTGCCGCTCAAAAGTGAATAAACGGAATGAATTTCCCTCTTTTGACTGTAATTTATGTCATAGGTGGTGTCTCTCACAAAGGTTGAAACTGTGGTATCGTATCTGTAGTATTCGGATAAGTCTTCCCTGTACCTGAACTTACTCTGTGATCCGATCTCAAATTTCCACTTTTCTGAAAACGGTCTTTCATAGTTAATTTTAAAATCAACCCTGTACGAGGGACCGCCTCCCGATACCTTCCTCCCATACACGGGTGTGCCGTCGAAAAGTTTTTCAAGATAATGGGTTTCAATGTCTCTGCTTCCTCTGCCGTAACTCATGTCAGCTGAGAGTTTGTGCATGGGTGAGAACCTGTGAGTGTATCCGGCAAAGACTCCCCAGATGGGATGCTGGAGGTCAAATGTTTCCACTGTCTTTGTGTCAGCATAATCGTTTTCGTTAATTCTCGACATTCCCCATTTGAAATAATTGCCGCCGATACTCAGCATTCCTGATCTGGAAACCTTAAAATTCAGGCCACCGCGGAAACTTATGGGATTTCTTGAAAACTCTGAGTTACCGGTTGAGCTTATGACAACAGTGTCAGAATCGCTGAAATACTCTTTGAATACGGTTATTTCGCCGGGAAAGTTCCTCTTTGACGCGTTCAGGGAGAGAAAGATATCCAGTTTATCGGTCCTTTTCGTATAAAGGAGGTTTGCTCCATAGTTATCGTATCTCCCAGCGGATACGGAGATTGTGTAACCGGAGCGTCTTTTCTTCCCTTTTTTCAACACGACATTGATGATACCCGCCTCACCTTCGGGATCATACTTTGCCGAAGGGTTTGTAATGATCTCTATTTTGTCTATCATGGCAGCTGGCATCTGCTGCAGTACCTCTGAAGGATCAGCAAGTGTGGGTCTGCCATCGATCAGGAGGGTAAAACTGGAGCTGCCCCTGAGTTTGACATTGCCTTCAATGTCAACCTCAATAGAGGGGACATTTTTCAGCACATCAACTGCGGTTATGGCTTCAGATGAGAGCTCCTTTCCCACCTGAACCACCTTTCTGTCGATCTTGAATGTGATCTGAGGAGCACGGGCTTTGACCTCAACAGGTTTTGCTTCAATATACGCAGGTTTCAGGTAAATTTTGCCAAGTCTCACGAAAGATTTGCTCGGTGTCAGCTTCACCGGCTTTATCACCTTCTTTTTGTATCCCAGGAAATCAACCTCGATATAGTACTCGCCAAACGGGAGATTTCTGAGGGCAAATCTTCCAAGAGAGTCGGTTGCTATTCCTCCGGCTTTAGTACTATCTGGCAGACGATAGGCAATAACCGTGGCATACTCAAGGGGCGTCCCGGTCTCGGAATCCAGCACCTTACCCACGATTAGCGTTTTAAACTTTCCTCCGGGACGCATGGAAAATAGAAAAAACGGTAATAAACAAAACAACAAAATCCTCCTCATAGGCACCTCCAGATTTTATTAGATTCGGGAACCTTCAGAATAGTTCCCATCTGATTTAAAAACCCGGGAATAGGTCTTGCTCATCGTCCGGAGAGATCAGGTACCTTCTTCCCAGCTCGAAAGATACTTAATCTGTTCCTCAGTAAGGGTGTCAATCGAAATATTCATGGACCTGAGCTTTAGAGAGGCGATCTGCCGGTCAATCTCATCCGGAAGGGTGTAAACTCTATTTTCAAGGTTTTCCCTGTTGTCCATAATGTATTTCACTGCCATAGCCTGATTGGAAAAGGACATGTCCATGACAGTGGGCGGATGACCTTCTGCCGCTGCAAGGTTGACAAGTCGCCCATCAGCGAGGAGGAAGACACTTTTACCATCTGGCAGGACGAACTTTTTGACATTTGGTCGCACCTCTTCAGATTTTACGGCTATTTTCCTGAGTCCCTGGACATCTATTTCCACATCGAAGTGCCCCGAATTTGCAAGAATTGCTCCATTTTTCATGAGTTTGATATGATCTATGGTGATAACATTCTTATCGCCTGTCACTGTCACGAAGAAGTCACCAATCTTTGCGGCATCCTCCATTTTCATGACTTCAAAACCGTCCATGACCGCCTCGAGGGCTCTGATCGGGTCAACCTCGGTTACAACCACTCTGGCACCCATACCCCTCGCCCTCATTGCCACACCTCTGCCACACCATCCGTAACCCGCAACTACAAATATTGAGCCTGCAATGAGGAGGTTCGTCGCTCTCAGTATCCCGTCAAGCGTGGACTGACCTGTACCGTATCTGTTGTCAAAAAGATACTTTGTCTTTGAATCGTTAACTGCGATTATTGGATATTTCAAAACCCCGTCTCTTTCCATTGCTCTGAACCTGATGACACCTGTGGTGGTCTCCTCTGTTCCTCCCCATACCTTCTCCGCCATTTCTGGCAGTTCCCTGTGGAGATATGCTGTGAGATCCCCACCGTCATCCAGGGTGATGTGTGGCTCTATCTCAAGTACTTTCTGGATGTTGTGATAGTATTCCTCCGAAGAGTCTCCGTGAACTGCAAATACTTCAATGCCGTAATCTGACACAAGTGAAGCTGCCACATCATCTTTCGTACTCAACGGGTTTGATGCCGACAATCTCACATGAGCCCCACCTTTCTTCAGTGTTATCATCAAAGCTGCTGTCTCTGGTGTAACATGCAGACATGCTCCAATCCTCACACCTCGAAAAGGTTTCTCCCCGGCAAATTCTTCTCGCAAAATCGAAAGCACGGGCATGTGCTCCATCGCCCACTCGATTTTCCTCTTCCCGGATTCACGCAGTGCAATGTCTTTAACGCGATAATCCATAACAAAGCCTCCAATACTTTTTGGTTAATTATATCGGTGCAGGACCGGAATGGAAAAATCTGCTTTTCTTTTCCTCAACATGCTCAAAAATTTTATAACAATTTTTGCCAAACACGCCCACTTTCGGGAATTGAAAAAAGATGGTGCGAGAAGTATTATGTAAGACCATGAAAAGGATCTTCGTCAAAAATTTGAGAGAACATGTCAACGAAGAGATAGAAGACTACTTCCTCGTTCTGAATGTCAAAATCAAGAAGAAAAAGGATGGGGGAGATTACATCGACCTTGTCCTGTCAGATGCAACGGGATCGGTACCGGCAAGGGTTTTCGACAATGTTCAGGAGAATCTCAACCATCTGAAAGAGGGGCAGGTTGCACTCGTAAAGGGTTATGTTGACCAATTCAGGGATGAAATAAATTTGAAAATCCTTGAGGCAACGCAGAAAGAGGATTTTGAAGTAAAGGATTTTATCCCCACAACAACGAGGGACATAGAGCGGATGGTGCTCGACCTGCACAGAAACATTGAGCGTGTAACAAATCCCCACCTCAAGGAGCTTCTCAGGAGATTTTTCAACGATCCGGAGTTTATGGAAAAATTCAAAATGGCACCTGCTGCAAAAGCAAACCATCACGCGTACATAGGTGGATTGCTCGAACACACTCTCAACGTGACCGAACTTTGCGTCAGCATAGCCTCGAGGTACAGAGAGGTAAACTTCGATGTTCTTATTACGGGAGCCCTGCTGCACGACATTGGCAAAGTTGAAGAATACTCGTATTTTCCAAAAATTGATCGCACCGACATCGGCAGATTGCTCGGTCATCTCGTCATCGGTTACGAAATGATCATGAGGAAAATACGGGAAATGAAAAACTATAGAGGCGGATTCCCTGAGGACCTGAAACTCCAGATTCTTCACCTCGTTATTTCACATCACGGTGAGCTCGAATGGGGCTCCCCGGTGAGACCCATGACACTCGAAGCTCAGATCCTGCATTTTGCTGACAATATGGACTCAAAGGTGTGGATGTTTATTGACGCACGAAGAAAGAGAAGAGATCCTTACTCCCGCTGGTCAGAGTATCTGCAAAGCCTCAAACGGTATGTATATCTCGGAGAACCAGAGGCGGAAACAGAAGACATCACCGATGAACTCTTCCAATAGAATCAGGGTTCTTTTTAGACTGAGCTTCCTCTATCACCGGGCATCCCTTGATCCCATTTATGAAGTTATGAAAAACAACCCGATCTTCGATATCTATTTTTCCTGTGAGGATGAAAAAGAGCGGAAATTTCTGTTCTTCACAAGAAGTTTAAAAAGGGAAATCCACGAGAAACTCAAAAAAGAGGGACTAAAAGTAACTGAAGAGAAATCCGGTTTTGACATAGTAATCACAGGGGACACCATCAGGGATGCCGGAAAGTACGGCAAAACCATCCTCGCCTTTGTAAATCACGGAACAGGAATAAAGACCATACTTTACAGAAATCTGAAAAGTCAGCCAGACACGAAGTATATCATCTTTGTCGAAGGACCTTACAGAAAAAGAAAAATAATCGAGGAGGGTGCCCTTCTCAATAACGAAGTATATGTCGTTGGATATCCAAAGCTGGATCCAATTTTTCAGGGTAAATTAAACAGAGAGGAGATTTTGAGGAAATGGAATCTTGATCCCGAGAAAAAAACTATTCTCTATGCTCCAACATACAAGCCAACGAGCATATATGACCTGAAGGATGCAATTTTTGAATATACCCGAGATTTTAACCTGATCATAAAACTTCACCCATATTCGTGGAGGGGTAAGTACGCACCGCATTCACAGCACAGGATCTTTGAAAAGAGGGTAAAAAAATATACTCACGCAGTCCTAATCCCACCTGATGAACACAGCATCCTGCCGTTTATCCATGTTGCAGACACAATGGTGACAGAGGCGTCGAGCACGATGTTCGAATTCCTCGCCATCGGTAAATTTGGAATTATTTATAACCTGCCATACGAGAAACTGAAACACCACGACGGTACACCCATATTGAGTGAGGACAATAGAGAATTTTTGAAAGACGCTTTTGTGCACATCAATTCACCTGAAGAGCTCCCAGCAGCAATCGAAAAAGCCCTCAATCCAGACGATCGGATGATTCAGGCAGCTGAAGATTATAAGAGGGACCTTTTTTACGGGCTTGACGGAAAGGCTTCTGAAAGAATCGTAAACATACTGCTTGAACTGTACAGAGAAGGGGGCCATGAAAACATTCCCTGACATTGTATATGGCAGGAATCCCGTTTTTGAGCTCATAAAAACTCAGCCAGAAAAGATCCAGAAAATCTACATTCAGAAGGGAATAAGGATAGACCGTAAAATCTGGAGGCTGATTCAGGATCTAAAGATCCCGGTGAGTCAGGTATCGAGGGAAAAACTCACCCAGCTTGCGGGAAATCATCATCAGGGAATAGCTGCAAGGATAATGCCTGTTGAACCTGTGCACTACAGAAAAATTATTGAGGATGTCGTTTCCAGAAAAGGTATTTTAACTGTAATCGACCGGGTTGAGGACCCGGGGAATCTTGGTAACATCATTCGAACAGCTGAAGTTCTCGGAGCCCAGGGCATAGTTATCCCTGGCAGAAGGAGTGCACCTCTGAGTGAGGCGGTCGTAAAAGCCTCGGCGGGAGCTATTTTTCACATACCCATTTCGATTATCTCCAGTGTCGGAAACTTTCTTAAGGAATTTAAAAAGGCAGGGGGTTTTGTCGTGTCCATAGAAATTGGTGGTGAAAATATTTTCGATTTTGACTTTCCATTTCCTCTTGCACTCGTGATCGGCGGCGAGGATCAGGGAGTGAGTCGTCTCGCCCTTAAAGAGAGCGATTTTGTCGTAAGCATTCCGATGAAGGGGAAGACGGGATCACTCAACGCATCGAGTGCATTCGCCATTGCCCTCGCTTTTGCCGTTAGATCAAAAAAATCCTGAATCCCCGGTTCAAAAAGCTTGTAAATTTTCAGGGTCACCACGGTACCAAAAAATTATCCAAAAGTCTGGAATACCGTTATGGGAGTTTGACCGTGCTATTTACAGGGATTAGGCTGAATTTTATAATTTTATCGATGAAAAGGATTGTAAGAGTACTTGAGATCTTCGATGACATAGTTTACACGGCAATCTCCGGATTTCTCATCCTCATATCCATCACCATCTTCTCCTACGCCTTCGTTAACTTCCTCATAGGGCTTTTTCAGCACACCTCTGTGGTCCATCTAACGCTGAAAGTCCTTGAGGATATGCTTCTTATTCTCATTCTTCTTGAGATCATCTGGCTCGTTTTGAATTATCTCAAATCTCGCACCCTGACGGTGGAACCATTCCTCTTCATAGGCATTATTTCTGGTGTCAGAAAGATCCTGATTATAGGCGCACACTCGGTGGAAGAGATAAGTCTCGACAAAATCAAGATATATGAATTTGAGACCATCATCTCCCTGATTGTTGTGGTTGCCCTCGTTGTTTCCCTTTACCTGATACGAAAGAGTCGCAGTCTTTATCTCCAGAAAAGGGATTGATAAATGTCTGAAGAAATCCACAGAGAAATCCTGAAACTTTACGAGGAAGGCGGGGAAGGGGTACTCATCACTGTAATTGAAAAAATAGGCTCAGGTCCAGCAACAGTCGGTAAAAAACTACTTTTAACCCACGACGGTAAAAAGATCGGGACTGTCGGAGGCGGCTCACTTGAAACTCTTGCCATCCAGAAAGCCCGTGAATTCATGAAAAAGAGAGAATCCGGAATCATTACATTTGCCCTTGATGAGGATTTTACTGCGAGAGAGAAGCTTCCTACAGGACTCATCTGCGGTGGGGAGGCAAGGCTGTTCTTTGAATACATAGGACCCCTTCTGAGACTTTACATCTTTGGGGCAGGCCATGTCGGCCGTGCAATCGCTGAATATGCGAGAAACCTGAAGTATTTCGTCACGGTCGTTGACAGCAGAAAGGAAGTTCTGAACGGTATTACTGCTACGAAAGTTATCCATTCACGATACGACACAGTATTTAAAGACGATCCCCCACCGGACGGAGGTTTCTTCGTCATCACCACCCATTCTCACATCCTTGATCTCCAGATTCTGAGAAGGGTTTTTGACTGGAAACCTTCCTATGTCGGGATTCTCGCATCGCGAAACAAGGGAGAAACTCTTCTCAATGCTCTTTACGAGGAAATCGGGGACAGAATTAACTGGGATGTTATCTACACACCCATGGGGCTGGACATTGGCGGCAATTCACCCCACGAAATCGCAATATCAGTCCTTGCCGAAATTCAGGCAATTCGAAACGGGAAGGTCCCTGTAAAACACAAGCGTCAGCTGTTCCAACCGCTCCATAAGAAATGATCGGCGGAATCGTCCCTGTGGCAGGTATCTCCAGCAGGATGGGTAGATGGAAGCCCGGAATTGATATTGGCGGAAAACCTCTCATCCTGAGGACAATTGATCCACTCATGAAAACCGCGGATCTGATCGTGATTGTGGGTGGCTACAGATTCACTGATCTGCTCCGGATTCTGGAAAACGCTTTTAGCTGCCATTCTAAGTTACAGGCTGTTCCGGGAACCTCCACGATTTTATTTGAAAAATCGTGCGGAGACAAAAGTCTCCTCGTGGTCAAAAATTCCCGATACCACACAACAGACATGTTCCACTCCATCCGCCTGGGAGCAAAATTTCTGCCGGAAGACACAGAAAAATTCTTTATTCTTCCGGGAGATTATCCATTTCTGCAAAAAGAAACTTTTATCAGGTTACTCAATGTGGATGCAGACATCGTGATCCCCTCATTTCAGGGCAAGAAGGGACATCCTGTTCTTTTAAAAGGGGACCTGCTCGAAGACCTGAAAAACTTCTCTGACGGTAATTTGAGGGATTTCACGAAAAAGTTTAAAATTGAGCTGGTTGAGGTAAACGATCCCGGAATTATCAGGGATACAGATACACCGGAGGATCTCGAATGGCAGAAATTTCAAAGCCGGTAAAGCGCGTGGACTTTGAGGAGAAAGTAACCGGAGCCGCTAAATTTGTCGCCGATGTGGATATTCCGGGAATGCTGACAGGAAAGCTCTTTTTGTCCACCAGGCCAAGGGCACGAATTGAAAATGTGATTTTTCCCGAAATTCCAGAAGGTTACTACATTTTCTCTCACAGGGACATACCGGGCTCAAACAGGCTGGAGATCGTCATTGACGACATGCCGTTTCTTGCCGAAGATGAAGTCAACTATTTTGGCCAGCCTGTTTTTCTTGTCGTAGGTGAAGACCCTCAAAAAGTTGAAGAAATCCGAAACTCAATAAAGGTTGAATACAGAGACATCCCCCCAATTCTGAGCATAGAGGATGCCGAATCGGGTCGTTTTCCACCAGTTTATGGCGACAATAATGTTTTTGCGGATTATTCTTTTTCAAAAGGAGATCCGGATCGCGCCTTTAGCGAAGCCGATGAAATCGTTGAGGAGGTTTACAGAACCGGTTATCAGGAACATGTTTATCTCGAAACACAGGGTGTGGTCGCTACATTTGAGGATGGGATACTCACTGTATTTGGATCAATGCAGTGCCCCTTTTATGTAAAGGACGCTGTTTTACGAATCACAGGGTTAACTGAAGAAAAGGTCAGGGTGATCCAGTCTCCAACAGGCGGGGGTTTTGGCGGTAAGGAGGACTTCCCTTCCCTAATCGGTGGTCTTGCAGCGCTCGCTACGCTCAAAACGGGTAAGCCCGTTAAAATCCTTTTGAACAGAGAGGAAGACATTGTTGCAACGACCAAAAGGCACCCATCAATCTTGAAATACCGAACTGCGATAAAAAATGGCAGGATAATCGCAATTGACATCGATGTGAAACTCGACGGGGGAGCCTATGCCACTCTTTCAGCGATTGTTTTAATGAGAGCAGTGATTGCTGCCACAGGAATTTACCGATTCCCAAATCTGAGGGTCAGAGGCAGGGCTTTTGCGACGAACAAACCGCCTTCCAGTGCATTCAGAGGGTTCGGTGCTCCTCAGGTCTTCTTTGGCATTGAAATGCACATGAATTCTCTATCCGAAAAACTGGGTTACAACCCGATGGAATTCAAGAAATTGTACGCGCTCAGAAAAGGTGATACTACGTCAACTGGAGGCACGATGCGGTCTGAAGTTAAAGTGCCTGAAATGATCGATCTTATTGATAGAATGTCAAACTTTCGAGAAAAGTACACTCACTATAGACGCAGGAAGAAGTTTGACCTCAATGAGATAACAGATAAGCCTCTCAAAGGTATAGGATTTTCAATTTTCTTCCGAGGATGTGCACTTACAGGTAAGGGAGAGGACAAGGTAAAGGCAACTGCGGGTCTGAAAAAATACCCTGACGGTAGAGTTGAGATACTCGTCGCAAATACAGAGATAGGACAGGGGGCTCGCACGGCACTGACGAAGATCGTCTCAAGTATCCTAAACATACCGGCGGAAAAAGTTATTTACAACTATCCAGACACATCGAGGGTGCCGGACTCGGGTCCGACAGTTGCATCCAGAACCACCATGGTGGTTGGTAAGCTTCTCGAAAAGGCAGCAAGGAAAATGCTCGACATGTGGGACAGAAAACAGGAATTTGCAGTTTTTGAGACCTACACAAGACCAGAAGGGCTGAACTGGGATGAGAAAAATTTCAAAGGTGATCCTTACCTTGACTATTCATGGGGCGCCAATGTGGCTGAAGTTGAAATTGATCCCCTGACATTTGAAGTCAGAGTAAAGAAAATATGGGCAGTTTACGATATTGGGGTCCCAATTGACGAGAGGATGATGAGAGGTCAGATTGAAGGAGGTATCGCCCAGGGTCTGGGTTATGCCACTCTCGAGGTTCTCGAATTCAAAAACGGGGTTCCCATGCAAAAAAGTCTAACAGACTACATCATACCGACAAGCCTTGATGTTCCTGAAATAGAGAGCAGGGTAATCGAAAATCCATCGAGGCTTGGTCCATACGGTGCAAAATGTGCAGGCGAAGTGCCATTTGTTGGAGTTGCTCCTGCAATCGCTGCTGCAATCTCCCTTGCCATCGGCAAAAATATCAATAAGATACCCGCAACACCTGAATACATTCTGGAGGTGCTGAGTGAAGATTAATTTTGTACTCAACGGAAAATCCGTAGAACTCGATTCCAGGCCCGACGCCAGATTACTTGACATTTTGAGAGAAAAACTCGGGATAAAAAGTGTCAAAGAGGGGTGCGGAGAGGGCGAATGTGGTGCATGCGCGGTTATTCTCGATGGAAAAGTTGTCAATTCCTGCCTCGTCCCGGCAGTTGCAGTACACGGAAGCAGGATCACAACCCTTGAGGGCATCCTTGAAACCCCGGAGAACATGAGAATAAAAAGAGCCCTCGAAGAAGCGGGAGCTGTCCAGTGCGGATTCTGCACCCCCGGGATAGTTCTTGCAATATATACCTACTTGAAAAATGGGGGCACAGCAGATGACACTTCCATAAGGAAATACCTTGCCGGTAATCTTTGCAGATGCACAGGCTACAACATGATCATAGAAGCTGTGAAACTTGCCATTGAAAAGGGCTGATTGTACTTTTCAGCTAATCTGACGGTTCAATTTTATCCATTCGATCGCCTTCTCTATCCTCCGGATACATTCATCCTTACCGATAACAGCCATCAGTTCAAAGAGTCCGGGACCAAAGGTCCTTCCTGTAACTGCGAGTCTTGTCGGATGTATCAACTTTGCTGCACTGATGCCGAGCTCCTCAGCAAGCGAGCGAACAGCACTCTCAATACTTTTTTCGTCAAAAGAATCGAGTTTTTTTAACCTCTCGACCAGCAAAGCCAATCTCTCTTCGACTCCCTCCTTAAAGTGCTTTCTCACACCCTTTTCGTCATACTTCTCGACATCCCTGAAAAAGTACTCTGAGAGCTCGACAAAGTCTTTGAGTAGCCTGACTCTTTCTTTCAGTAGTGGCACAACTTTTCTGAACTTTTCCCTGTCTCTGTCAGATTTTACCAGGCCCGCCTTTTCGACAAATGGCAGGGCGAGTTCATAAAGCTCCTCATCTGATTTCATCCTGATGTATTCTGAATTTATCCAGTAGAGCTTATCAAGGTCAAAAACAGCCGCACGCTTGCCCACCCGCCTGAGATCAAAGAGCTTAATCATCTCTTCCTTTGACACAATTTCCCTGTTTTCGCCCGGAGACCATCCAAGCAGAGCGAGAAAATTAAATAGCGCCTCCGGGAGAATCCCGATGTCGCGGTACTCAAGCACTGATGTGGCACCGTGACGCTTGGAAAGCCGTTTTTTGTCCGGTCCGAGGATCATGGGCAAGTGAGCGAACTCCGGAACATCCCAGCCAAACGCCCTGTAGATAAGAATTTGCTTGGGTGTGTTGGATATGTGGTCTTCACCCCTTATGACATGGGTTATTCCCATGTAGTGGTCATCAACGACAACGGCAAAGTTGTAAGTTGGTATGCCATCAGATCTTACTATGACAAAATCCCCGATGTCTCTGTTGCGAAAACTTATGTGTCCTCTGATTATGTCGTCAAACTCTGTTGTCCCTTCATCCGGGACGCGGAACTTTATGGCAAGAGGTTTGTCACTGTACTTTTCAGGATCAACTTCATAGCATTCCACGCCGCCACCCTCTTTCTCCAGTTCCTCTGGCGGTGTATAGCAAAAATAGGCAAGTCCCTTATCAACAAGCTCCATCGCGTATTTTCTGTAAATCTCAAGTCTATCAAGCTGGTAAACTATATCCTCATCCCAGTTGAGACCGAGCCAGAGCATAGCCTCTTTGATGTACTCCTCCATCTCCTTGCTGGATCTTTTTACATCAGTGTTCTCAATCCTGAGCAGAAACTTTCCGCCTTTGTTGCGTGCAAAAAGCCAGTTATACAGGGCTGTCCTCGCACCACCGACATGCAAATATCCCGTTGGAGATGGTGCAAATCTTACACGAACTTCCTTTCCCATTTTTGTCCTCCTCAAGTGTTTCTCTCTTCTCTTACATACATTTCGTAAAGGAACCTTGAAGGCTCCTGATAGTACCTGAATCTCTTCTTGGGGTAAGTAAGGTAAAGGGTCTCAGAAGCCCTTGTCAAAGCCACATAGCATAGTCTCCTCTCTTCTTCAAGTCCTGATTTTTCAGCGACTGATCTGAAGAGCGGAAAAACTCCCTCCACGAGTCCCACAAGGAACACGACCGGGAATTCAAGACCTTTTGCCTGGTGGATTGTGATAATCTGGACGCCTCCGACTGACCGGAATTCCTCTCCAAGATGCTGCATCATCGCCACATGACTCAAAAATTCCCTTACTTCGCCTTTTTTAAAAGATCCTGCAATACCAAGAAGCTCGTTTATGTTGTCCTTCTCCACGAGTCTCGACGGAGTGTCCTTCTCTTCAAGATACTTCATGTAACCCGTAACATCATAAACTTCCTCAAGGAGCTCCTGTGGAGAGCGCACCCTCAACTGTTCCGGTGTAAAAGAATTGAGATACTCCCAGAATCTCTCAAGAGTTTTGAGCTGTTCCTCTGTAAACTTCTTTGAAAATGTGGGTTTCCCGGTCTTTGAAAAATACCTGACAGCCGTTTTTGCGTCCTTCGGATGCCATCTGAGGAATTTTATCAACATACTCTGCAGATCAGAGGCGGACCCTTTGCCTGTGAGGAATTTTAAAAAGCCAATTGAAGCCTTTATCTCTTCCCTCTCATAAAAGCCGCCGATACCAAGAACATTAAACGGAATTTTCTTTTTGCTAAAAACTTCCTCAAACGGGCGCGAAAGTGAGTTTAATCGGATAAGCACAGCAATGTCATCAAAGCTCCTCCCCCTTTCCCGCTCTTCGAGGATCTTCTCGGCAACAAACTCCGCCTCGTCTATCTCATTTCTTGCAGCGTAAAACTTTATGGACTCCTGTCCGGACTCCCTGAGGGGTATTACAAGCTTGTCTATGCGGTCCTCATTATGAGAAATTAAAGTATTTGCCACATTCAGGATCTCATCCGGGGAGCGGAAGTTCTGGGTCAACCTTACTTCTCTATGATCTGGATAATACTTCCTGAAATCCATGAGGAATTTACTCGACGCTCCCCGAAATCCGTAGATCGATTGATCGTCGTCACCTGTAACAAACAGGTTTTTATGCCTTGAAGATAGTATCTGCATCAGCACAAATTGTCCCCTATTTATGTCCTGAAATTCGTCAACGAGGATGTACCGGAATCTCTCGCTAAAAAGCTCTTTGATGTCATCGTACTGCCTCAGAAGTCTCACTGACAGAAAGATAAGATCATCGAGATCGATAAAACCGTTAAAGAAGAGTTCTTTCTGGTACTTTTCATAGGCTTCAGCGACTTCCCGTCGCCACTTGTGTTTCACATGTTCGAGCAAGTATTCCGGAGAAATGAGGTTCCCCTTGTATCTCGAAATTTCTCTCAAAATGGCACGAGCCTTTTCTTTTGACCTTATACCCGTTGCCTTTTCAAAAAGCTCTTCCTGAGCATCCCGGGTTATGAGCTGGAATTCCGGTGGGTATCCCAGCCTTTCGATACCGTATGAGACTATTTTTCGCCCGAGATAATGGAATGTCCCCGTCCACAAATTTTTTGTGTTTCCCTCACCAATCAATTTTTCCACTCTGTCTTTCATTTCACCTGCAGCTTTACCTGTAAAGGTTACGGCAAGGATGTTTTCCGGTGGCACACCTTTCTCGTGGATCAGGTAGGCAATCCTGTGGACAAGTGTGGTCGTCTTACCTGTCCCCGCTCCACCGATGAGGAGAAAGTAACCGTCCCCGTTGACAACAGCTTCCCGCTGTTCTTCTGTGAGACCTTCGAGAATAGGTGAGGACTTTTTTCTGACATGGACTGTCTTCAGTGAAAGCTCACCCCCGCCTTTTCGGACATAATCCTGCAATGCCTGCTTCATCTCTGAGGCAGTCCTGTATCTCTCTGAGGGCACCTTCCTCAAAGCTTTTTTTATTATCTCAAATAACTGGGGGGTCATCCTCGCGGGTTTTTTTAACTTCCCTTTGAATATCTGATTTCTCAAGTCCTCAATGGTTTCTGCGAAAAATGGAGGGTAGCCGGCAATAAGTTCGTAAAGAACGCAGGCAACGGACCAGATATCTGACTCTTTCCTCATCTTTCCACTCCAGGCTTCTGGTGCCATGTAGATAGGGGTACCTGCCATGGAGAAACTCAAACTGCTCGAGAGTATAACCGCAAGTCCAAAATCTGTGAGCTTTACCTCCCCGTCTTTTGTTATCATTATGTTTTCGGGCTTTATATCCCTGTGAAGCACACCCCGCGAATGGGCATAGGATAAAGCTTCAAGAACATCGTTGATAATGGAAATTGCGCGGGTCTCATCAATTGGAGCCTCATTTTCAATCACATCTCTTAAGGACTGACCATCAACATACTCCATGACAATGGCAAGTTTACCTTCAATAAGCTCGGCAGTGTAAAATCTGACGATATTCGGGTGTTCAAGAGAGGCGAGGAGTTGAGCCTCTCTTTTGAGCATTTCTATGTCCCGCTCACGGGTTCTTGAGACCTTCAGTGCAAATTTTTTCTCCGTTATTGTGTCAAAAACGAGAAAAACATCGGCAAACTGCCCCCCTCCTATCCAGGATTCAACCCTGTATTTGCCGAGATTCTTTCTTATCATGTGTTAAAATTAATACTTCATCCTTTCTATGACAATCCAGGAATCCCGCTGACGCGCCATCCCCTCAACGATCTTTCTGAAGTCCTTGTAAAGTGATTTGTCGTATATTCCTCCCTTCCTTCTGACCTCATCACTGTAATGAACAGTATCTTTCGAGGAGTAAACGAGTGATTTGAACTCCATAAACTTCACCTGTCCGGAAAAACCCTCGGGGATGTGTCTTACCCTGAATCCGGGAGGAAGCTTGATCACAATATCTTTGATACTCCTGTAGTTTCTTTCAAAAAATAGAGGATTCAACCTGAATGTGGCTCCGACCTTCTCTGCCGTGTAGTCTGAAAGATCCGGCATCTTCAGGAGAATGAGGTTGTCTGCGACTATCGCGTATCCGGGAACACGGTAAAAGAGAGTTAACTTCGGTGGTATCGTCAAATCTCCAAGGTCAGAAAGCCTGAAAGAGTCAAGTGTTATGCCAGGAGCCCAGTTGAGATTCTGCTCGAGTATCTTCTGTAGCTCAATTTTTCTGAATTTCTTGAGCGCCCTCACAGTAGCTTCGTCATAACCCCGAAACAGCACATTATCTTCAATAACAAGGTCCCCTGTTCTTGTAACAGCGATATTCATAAACTCAATCTGACCCTCTCTCTCCACCGGCGTGAAGGGGATATATGTTTCATCACCGTTGAGTGATATACCATGTGTCCCCTGAAATTCGGGCCTTATGTAACCAAATGGCATTCTGTCATTGACAGGATCAAGATAAATTGTATCGAGCCTTACAACCATTCCTGTAAACAGGGATAGGTTCCAGTTCTCAGGCAAAAACCAGGAGCTTTTTGAAACTGTTAGCACAAGGTCAGCCGGTATCCCGACTTTCCTGTAAAGTGAATATAGTAAGAACGCCTTATCAACTTCGCTTCCAGAAAATTTATTGAGAATAAGATCAGGGGATTTCGGGAAAATGCTGTAACTTTCACCATCAACAGGTATCCTCTTTATGTCCTGAGCAACGAATCTATAGATAGAAAACAGCGTGTCCTCACGACTCTGTGCCTTTGAGAGAAGGCCATCAAGAAGACTGTCGGGTTTAAAGCTGTCCACAAGGGAATCAATGTAGGTTCTCAGGCTATGGATATCCTCCCCGGTTTTCAACCCACATGTAAAGGCTGGAAGAATGTAGTAAAGAGGCGGCATGTAGGGTTCCTCAATATAACCTTTGTGATCCCTGACTATGAAAGAGTTTCCTTCACTCTCAATTCCCCCGGTGTTCCTCGCTGTGATAAGCAAAAGGTCTTTGTTCCCCTCAATTTCGAGCTTTTCATAGTATGTCGGCTCTCTGTCACCCATCAAAATCCTTCTCAATGGGGGATGTTTGGGGTCAAATTTACCGGTGATTTTTATCTCGTAATCAAGCACATTTCCTGGTGAGCCTTCAGGAATGGCAAATTTTACCTGATGGAGATCATCATACTCAGGATATCTCGAAAAAACAGATGCATCCTCAATGGCATTGTCCATAATGGAGACTACTCGATCGTCATGTGTTACTGTTCTTGCAAATACGATTTCTCCCCTTTCAAATGAGCTCATATACTTGAAGACTCTGTTTGCTGCTCTCTTACCCCGTTCCTTCAGAATCCTGATAATTCTCCTTTCCGTGTAAGAATAGGAACTATCAGTATTCAGCGTAAACTTCTTGATCACATAAACATTGACATATCCTGCCATGGGGTAAAGAGAGTCAACAGGAACTTTCAGGGCTTTAAGAAGCAAAGAATCGTCTATGTCGGAGATATTTTCCCACATGTCACCGGGTCTTCTTCTGGACGACTCTATGCTCAAAACTTCTGTTCGTGCAACGGCGATTCTGCCGTGTGGAGTCGAGATATAAACAGAATCCTTTCCAATTTCCAGAACAGAACCGTTTATTTCCTCACCGTTTTTTAGATACACAATATCTCTTGTGAGATTCCGTGGCGCCTTTCCCATACCCCATAGTGAAAACGCCGTTAAAAGGACAAGAAGGTATTTCATCTTATCTGCCTCCTTCAAAAATTACGGGTTTTCTCATGTGTTTCAAAAGTTTGAGCAGATCTTTTTTGTAAGTCTCATAATCTTCCAGCGGCACGATTCGATCCCATCTTCTGAAAACATCGTGAAATTCGATACTCTTTGCACCGTCACTTTTGAAGTACGCAACATAAGAGAAGTGTTTATTTTTAATATCAATGGAATCTGGCAGGTATTTCAGCTTTAACTTTTCAAATTCGATGTAAAAATCGTGTGAGACTTTGTAAGATGTCCGATACACGATATCGTAGTGCCTGTCTTTGACAGTGATTTCGGGGAATCTGTACCTGTTTTTCAGATCAGGAAGCTCAAGAAGATAAAGGTCTCCAATGTTTTTTAAATATCCGGGAATTTCGAAAACTATCTTCAGGTAAAATTGTCTGGAAAGGTCGTACAGGGGTCCAAGCTCAAAGGAGATAAGCTTTGAGCCGGGTGCAGTCATCTGGATCATTTCTTCCATACGGTTTTTTCGTTCTTCTTCCTTCACATGTTGCCAGAACCACCGAACGCCAGCCTCAAAATCGCCCGTGTATTCACCGAGAAACTCGACTCTCGTGCTACCATCGGGTTTGATCTTCAACTTATATGTGTATTTTCTCCAGTTGTGTTCAGGTGGAGGTACCTTGATAAAGGAAATTTTCCTGAGCTGTGCATTGAGTGCCCAGACACCGTGATCAGCAGACCAGAAATAGGGATAACGGCTTGTTGAACCCGTGGCATCGAGATAAAAATCCCTTCCATCTCTCGTAACAATCTCAGTAATGGCATGATTCCCCTGAAAAGACGGAACATCCACGAGGAAAGTTCCGGCATCGTTGGTCTCAATGTAAACGGGGTAACCCATTATTCCAACAGAACGAAGCAGGGTTGAAAATAATATTGATTTATCCGTACAGTCCCCGTATCCCTTTTTCAGAGTCTCTGATGCAGGGTGTCCGGAGACACCAGACGAGGCTCCACCTTTAATGGAAATGTAACGAATGTTCTGCTGGACCCAGTAGTATATCCTGGCTATGGAGTCGTCGAGGCTCGTCGCCCCTTTCACGATGCTGTCGGCAAGTGCTTTGATCTCAGGTGTAATGACCATCCTCTTCTTCTGGAATTTCGCATACCAATCGTAAAGATAATCCCACGACTTCTGATTCGTAACAGCTAACATGGGGATAACATCAGGTAAAGGTGGCATAACAGGCTCATCAACCACTGGATCCACTGTATCCATTGAGAATTTGTAAAATTTGTAGGGACCGACCACTCTCTCCTCGTACTTCACACGGGAAGGATCAGTATTCCTGACGAGATATTTAAAAAACTCATTCTCCGGAAGTTTAAATGTTACCTCTGAATGAAGTACGGGTTTTTGCCCTCCGAAAAACCATCTTTCTGAAAAGACCTTTTTGTCCCAGGGATTGAAGATGTGATACTCGTAAACATACTCCACAATATCCCCGACCTCTGCGCCGGGAATAGAAAAACTCATGACCTTACTTTTGCCAAAAAATTCAAGTCCGGATTTGGGTTTTGTAATTTTAACATTTTTTGGATCGAGATAAATAACCCTGCCATCAGGTTTTATACATCTTGCAGCGAGAAGGCGTGCTTTTAGCATATCTTCATAAATGTAGATTCTTACATCCGCCCAGTCTCTTGCGTCATCCTTCATTATGAGACCCTGGAAATGGTACCTATTGTACTGGGTAGAATCGGGCTCCATTGAGAAGAAACCCTGATCAAGAAGCACGACACCACTGGCGTCAGGATACAGACGGCGAGCCTCTTTTGCCTTCTCAAGTACCTTTTCAGGAGACTCAAGTCTGTACTTAACAGGGAGATACGCCCTCTCTTCGCCTTCAAAGATGATCTTTTTTACATCGAGACGGCTGACCACCGTGTCGTCCAGAATGTAGGCACCACCCTTCAGTTCAAGACGATGTGTCTTTATCACCCTTCCACCAAAAAGTTCGACCTTGTGGGCAAAAACCCACGAAAATAGTGCTATAGCAACTAAAAACTTCTTCATTCTTGATTAACCTCCGGGGAGTTTTTTGAAATTATAAATCGTGTACAGAATAATGTCCGCCAGAAAGGAGGATTATTTTTTCAATGCCTCCTGTAGCTTTCTCTTCTGGATATCTATTAAGTCCTTCAGGGTATATCCTCTGAGAAAGGTCCGGATATTTTCTGCGAGCTCCTTCCAGACATCGTGAGGGGCACAGATTGGCACCTTATCACAGCTCGTTTCATCCTCGACGCACTCCACAAGACTGATCCTGCCTTCCACAGCCTCGACGATCTCAAGTAGCGTAATCTCTTCAGGCGATCTGGCGAGCATGAAACCACCGCCTCTTCCCTTTGCACTATCCAGGATCCCTGCTCTCTTCAGTTGAAGAAAAAGATTCTCGAGATACCTCTCGGACAGCCCTTCTCGCTCGGCGATCTCTCTGATAAAAATCGGTCTTCCATCTATATTCATTGCAAGGTCAAGTATTGCCCTTACTGCATATCTGGATCTTGTTAGCAGTCTCATTTTCTCTCCTCAAGATATTTTTTAATCCTCTCCAACGCCTCCTCGATATTTTCGAGGGAATTGGCATAGGAGAACCTTATATAATGATTTGTCCTGTTGGAGCCAAAGTCAACTCCCGGTGTTACCGCAACGCCTGCATTATCGAGGATCTCATGGGCAAATTTAAATGAGTCGTCGGAAAATCTCGAAATATTGGCAAAAACATAGAACGCACCTGCAGGTGTGGATTTTATACCAAAACCAAGCTTTCTGAGCCCTTCAACCATAACTCTCCTTCTACGATCGTACTCTCTCCTCATGCTCTCGACAAAGCTCCAGCTCTCCTCAAAGGCATACAGGGCAGCATACTGGGCAATTGAGCTTGGACAGATAAAGAGATTCTGAGCGAGTTTGTGAACCGTGCTGAGCAAACTTTCCGGTACTATCATCCATCCGAGTCTCCACCCTGTCATGGCAAAGAGCTTTGAAAATCCGTTTATCACGATCACATCATCTGAAAACTCGAGAGCTGTGTGCTCCTTTCCTTCATAAACGAGGCCATGATAAATCTCATCTGAGATGAAGAAAGGTGTTATTTCGATAGCCTCTCTTATCTTATCACCGGCTGTCAATGTACCAGTTGGATTCGCAGGTGAGGCGATCAACAGTGCTTTGGTCCGTTCCGTTTTCCTCTTTTTAACCTCCTCAATTGAGATTTCAAAATTCTCTTCCTCGAAAACGGGCACAAAAACGGGCCTGGCATCAAATGCCCTTGCAAAGTTGGGGTAACAGGGATAACCGGGATCTGTAAAAATGATCTCGTCACCGATGTCCATTATTGCTGCCATGATCAGGATAAATGCTCCGGATGTACCATTGGTTACAACAACCCTTTCAGGTGATATCTCTATGCCGTAGTAAAAATTGTAGAATTCGGCTATTTTTTCACGCAATTCAGGGATACCGAGACTGGGTGTGTAGTGTGTCCTGCCTTCCTTTATCGCCCTGATTCCAGCCTCTCTTATCGGTTCAGGTGTATCAAAATCCGGTTCACCTATTTCGAGATGTATGATACTTCTACCCTGCCTTTCGAGACGATGAGCCTTTTCAAGGATCTCCATTACAATGAAGGAGGTAATTTCTTTATTTCTTGTAGCAATCAGGCTTTTTTGAAAATCCATATCCGCTCCCTTAAACTTTCCAAAATTTTTTGAAAAGGAGGTTTTTGATATGATAAAGTATCTGATCTTTCTTTTTCTATCGTTAAATCAGGGGGGTACTCTTGGCCTATATTACCCATCGATATCCCCTGATGGCACAAAAATAGCATTCTCATTCAGGGGGGACATCTGGGTTTATGATACAGTAGAAAAGCAGGTCCAGCGAGTAACCCTGCACGAGGCAACGGACACGAGACCTGTATGGTCACCAGATGGCAGGGAAATCGCTTTTGCATCAATGAGAAGTGGCAACTATGACATCTGGATCGTTCCAGCAAACGGGGGCACTCCAAGAAGGATTACTTTTAACCCCTCAACTGACATTCCAACAGACTGGAAAGGCGACACCATCCTTTTTTATTCCTACAGAAACAGGAGATTTTACACAATTTTCAAAATACACAAAGATGGGGGAATGCCCCTCAGTGTTACAAACTTCGACTCACATAGTGGTGTATTTGCACCAGATGGATCCATTTACTTTGTAAAAAACGGTGTCTCGTATTTCCGAAAAGGCTACAAAGGCTCGGCAAATGGCGAAATTTTCCGCCTGAAGAATAACAAATTTGAAAGAATTACAAACTATGAGGGAACTGATAGGGACCCTGCCGTTGATGCAAGTGGAAACCTGTATTTTATATCTGAAAGAGACAGTGGACTGCAAATCTACAGATTTGACGGTACACCTGTTAGAATTTCACACCTCGATAGGGGAGACGCCCTTCATCTCGCAGTTTCGAAAGATGGAAAGTATGCCGTAATTGAACATAAACTCACACTTTACAGAGTTGACCTCAAAACCGGTGAGGCAAAGCCTCTTGGTATAAACATCCAGACTGACAATAAACTTCCAGAAGAGTTTACAAGGGAATTTACAGATGTCGTAGAGTCTCCTTCCATGTCTCCTGATGGCAAATGGATAGCCTTTGCTATGAGAGGGGACATCTGGATAGTCTCTTCGAATGGTGGAGAGGCGAGAAAGATCACAGATGACACTTTCGAGGATGCATGGCCCCGCTTCTCACCTGACGGCAAAAAGATCGCTTTCTATTCGAACAGGGAAGGCAACAACGACATTTTTATCGTACCTGTTGAAGGCGGGGAACCGAAAAGGATCACAAAAGACAAGGCTGATGACTTCTTCGAAAGCTGGTCCCCCGATGGCCAGTACATCGTATTTACCTCCACGAGAAAAGGTAACAAAGACATTTTTGTCATCCGACTCAAAGATCACAAAGTCTTCCAGATAACAAAGCACGAGAAAGCAGACGACGATCCGGTCTTCTCCCCTGATGGAAGATGGATATACTTTGATTCGCAGAGAAGTGGTAACGGCGAGATATACCGAATTCGTGTAAAGGACGGAAAACCTGTAGGGGAACCCGAAAGGCTGACACATGGGCCGGGTTACAAACAGATCCCCACGCTCTCACCGGATGGGAAACTCGTTGCCTACGAAGTCTCATCTCGCCAGTCACCACCTAAAATTTTTGTCATGGATGCCGATGGAAATCAGCATATCCAGCTAACTGAAGGGAGAACACCGAGCTGGGCAGGTGATTACATCGTATTCACAAATCGAGGTAAACTTCAGAAGATCCGGGCACCCAGAGAGCTGATCTTACCTGAAACAGTTGAGTTTACTGCAAAAGAAGTCGTCAAAAGACATGAGGACTTCAAGAAGATCTTCGATATGGCATGGTTGAAACTGAAAACGCGTTTTTACGACTCAACGATGCACGGAATAGACTGGGAATCAGTCAAAGAGTACTACCGCCCCCTGCTCGATTATGCAGAAACATACGGCGAGTTGAGAAAAGCTATTCTCTTTATGATGGGCGAGCTCAGGGCATCCCATATCGGGATCCAACCACCAAGAAAAGAGAGAAAAATTAAAGCCTTCACCGGATTTGAGATCGAAATCACAGAAAATGGGGCAAGAGTAACAAAAGTTTACAAAAATTCACCAGCAGAAAAGGCTGGACTGAAACCCGGTGACATTATCGTAAGTATTGACACTTTCAGCACAAAAGACCCCCACTTCAATCTTTACAGAGTTGTCTATCAGAAAGACAGCATAAAAATCAGTACAGTAGATGAGGAAACCCTCACAATAAAGGTTTTACCATGGGATACTTTGAGGACATTCGTATGGGAGGAATGGGAGGAGAAAAACAGAGAAATTGTTGACAAAGCCACAGATGGAAAGGTGGCATACCACCACATAAGGGCGATGAACGAAGATGAGCTTGCACGATTCAAAAAAGCGATTATGAGATTCCTGAAGGAGGGAAAAGAAGGTCTCATACTCGATGTGAGATACAATCCTGGAGGCAGAATCCACGAGGCACTGCTGGATATTTTAACAAAGAAAGCTTATGCAAAATTTGTTCGCCGCGGACAAAAACCCCAGATCCAGCCGTCATTGAGATGGGGAAAACCTCTTGTGGTGCTCATCAACGAATTTTCATTCTCGGATGCAGAGATTTTCCCCGCTGCTGTTAAATATCTCGGTATCGGTAAACTCGTGGGTGTACCAACGGGCGGCGGTGTGATTGGAACAGATCATGTAAAACTGCCTGACGGCTCCTCCCTCAATGTGCCTTATGTGGGATGGTATCTACCAGATGGAACCAATCTCGAAGGCTACGGTGTTAAACCCGACTACTACATTGACAACGACCCCAACAATCCAGAAAAAGATCTTCAGCTCGAGAAGGCAATTGAAGTGATCCTTGAGGAGATCAAATCAGAATAGAAACGAGCCCGGGGCTGTTTGGGAAAGTTGTTAATCATTTTAATGGGAAAACACTGTCTTTATCCCCTTCCGCTTTGCGGGAGGAGATGATGAAGATCTTTATACCTCTTCAAGGCATAAAGAGGAATAGGTGGGGCAGTGCAAAACATTGTGGAGGTTGAAATCCCATTTGTATTTTCTCAAAGGAATCAATTGACCTGTTCAGGGAAAATGAGTTAGAATAAATCTGATGAGAAAAATCATCGGAACACTCATAAAAATTTCACTCATCACTCCGTTTGTTCTGTCAGGAAAATTGTATTTTCTTTCAACCCAGCTCGTACCGGTGGAAGAGTCAGAATGGTTTAGAAAGAATGTGCTATCCAGCTTCGAGACGAAATATGGGATAAAAACAGTCTTCATCGGATCGAGCTACGGTGAATTTCAGGACAGGATTACATCTGAATACAGGTCGGGCCGTGGCAAAATCGATCTTACTGCCGGTCTTTCAAGTGACTATGAAGGGATTTCCGATGCGTTCCTCCCCATGAACGATTTCATGAGGAAACTCCAGGTAAACTTCGTCCCATCTGCAATCCGGTACTTAAAAGTGGACGGGAAAGTGGTTTATGTCCCGTGGCTCCAGACAACCTATATTTTTGTATGCAACAGGAAGGCACTCAAATACCTGCCCAAAGGAGCGGATATCAACAATCTGACATACGAGGAGTTGCTCCAGTGGGTAAAAAATGTGGAAGATGCAACCGGGAGAAAGCTTTTTGGCTTACCTGCAGGTCCCCGTGGACTGCTCCACAGGTTTATACACGGGTACCTTTACCCCTCTTTTACGGGAGCACAGATCCTGCACTTTGATGACGCATCAGGTGTGAAGATGTGGCTGTATTTTCAGAATCTATGGAAACACACAAATCCAGGCTCTTCCGTATGGGAGAAGATGGATACCCCCTTACTTAGCGAAGAGGTGTGGATAGCCTGGGACCACATATCGAGGCTTAAAAATGCAATTATAGAGAAACCTGACCAATTTGTTATTTTCCCTGCGCCGGCAGGACCCGCTGGAAGAGGAATACTCCAGGTCCTCGTTGGGCTGGGTGTTACTTCATACTCAGACAGGAAAGACGAAGCCAAAAAACTGATTGAATACCTCCTGACTCCTGAGATTCAGAAGAAGATGCTCGAAGGCACGGGATTTATGCCGGTTATAACCGATGTCAAATTTGAAGAAAAGAATACACCCACAGCCATGATCTACAGAGGTGTCTCTGTACAGAGTGCGAAGAAGGATTTGATAGTCTCCTTCATTCCCGGAGGTCTTGGCCAGAGAAGTGGCGAATTTACAAAGATTTACCGCGATGCGTTTAGAGAGATCGTCCTCAAAAAGAAAAACCCCTCGAGTATCCTGAAGTTTTATGGTGAAAAATTGAGGAAGCTCTACAGGGAAACAGGGGCACGACTCCCATACCCCGATTATGAGATCAAATGAGACCCCTTATCTGTTACTCGCACCATTAATTCTATACATCCTTTTTTTCTTTTTGAGTCCATTCGGTAGCGCCATAAAACTCGCATTTTTCAACGATTCAGGTAGCTTTACCCTGAAGTATTTCTCTGAGACCTTAAAAGACATAAGGTTTTATGCAGCTCTCAAATATACCGTCCTCTTTGCACTAACCATAATTCCCTTACAGCTTGTAACTGCATTCTTTGTTGCACTTTTTATAACAAAAAGCGGGAACAGCTGGCTCATGTTCGTTGCATCGATCCCCCTTGCCATATCAGACCTTGCCGCAGGCCTTATTTTCCTTGCCATATTTAGCGAAAGTGGATTTCTGAATTCCTTCCTTTATACACTCGGTATAATTGACAAACCTTTTTATTTTCTATCCTTTCAGAATACCTGGCTTCTTTTTTTAACAGTTGTGATAGCTGAACACTGGAGAGCTACATCGATTGTGCTCCTGATCCTCGTTGCAGGGCTTCAAATGATCGAGAAGGATTTCAACGACGCTGCAAGTATATTTGGGGCAAATTTCTTTAAAAAGACCTATTTTGTAACACTACCCCTCCTGAAGCCCTCAATACAATCTGCACTTATCATCAGAACGATCTTTGCGTTTCAGATGTTCGCAGTTGTACTTGCCCTTGCAGGTGATATGATCCCGGTTTTATCAGGTGAAGCTTACTTCTGGTATTCTCTTTACAGGAACCCGCACATCGCCTCTGTCTATGCGCTCATAATCATCTTTATCTCTATCCTTTTTACTCTCATCTATCTCAGGCTATTGAGACACAGGGAGGTACTTCGATGAAAGTCCTGAAAAAGGTAGCGGAACTAATCTTTGCAGCTTCAGTTGCCCTGTGGATCCTGCTCCCGATCTATTTCATCACAGTCCTTTCCCTGACGACAAAAAGGGAAATTTTTTCATTTCCCAAGCGTTTTATACCTTCTGAGTTTTCCCTTGAAGTGCTCAGATTTTTCGTGGAATCCCATGGAACAGTTCGCTCTTTATTAAACAGCGTTATCGTAGCGTTATTCACAATAGTCGTTGTCCTCGTTATCTCTCTTCCTGCCGCTTACGGGCTTTCAAGGTACAGGTTTAAGGGAAGAGACTCCATAATGCTTTTTATCCTGACATCGAGAATGCTCCCCATACCACTTCTCGCCATACCATTAACCAATCTTTACATAGCCATAAGACTCTACGACAATCTTCTCGGAGTTGCATTCCTCCATGCAGCCATGGCAATGCCATTTGCAATAATCATTTTGACGGGCATATTCGTAAAAATATCATCAGACTATGAAGAGGCTGCCTGGATTTTCGGAGCTTCAAAAATGCAGACTTTTATCAGAGTTACCCTTCCCCTCGCCCTTCCGGGAATAACAGCCATGCTGATTTTCACTTTTATCACTTCCTGGAACGAGGTTTTTGCCGCGAGTATCCTGACAGTAGAAAATAGAACCCTTTCAGCCCATGTTCTTAATGTGATGCAGGCATCCCCTATTTATTTCAAGTATGCAGCAGGATTTTTCCTCTCAATTCCAGCAATAATTTTTATATTTCTCATCAGAAACTATCTGTTCAACATGTGGGGAGGTTTTCAGAGTGAAAAGTAAAGGTATTAGACTTCAAAATGTCTTAAAAAAGTTTGGTAAAAATGTCGTCTTGAAAAACATAAACCTTGATGTCAAACCCGGCGAATTTCTTGTTCTGCTTGGTCCTTCAGGATGTGGAAAAACAACGACTCTCAGACTCATTGCAGGTGTCGAGAAAGTGGATTCGGGCAGAATATTCATTGGCGAAAGAGATGTAACAGACCTCCCTCCACAGAAGCGTAATGTTTCGATGGTTTTCCAGAATTATGCCATCTTCCCTCACATGAATGTGTATGACAACATTGGTTTTGGATTGAAAATGCGGGGTGCTGACAAAGAGACCATAAGGGAAAAGGTCATTGAGGTCTCAAAGTTATTGAAGATAGAAGATCTGCTCGACAGGTTTCCCTCACAATTATCAGGTGGTCAGAGACAGAGGGTAGCAGTTGCCCGTGCCCTTGCAACACCTTTTGATGTCCTCCTCATGGATGAGCCCCTTTCCAACCTCGATGCACTCCTGCGGGCAGAGATGAGAGCTGAGCTCAAAAAACTTCATCAAAAGTTTATGCACACGGTGGTTTATGTAACCCACGATCAGGTTGAAGCCCTCACTCTTGGAAACAGAATTGCGGTAATGTTCGATGGAGAAATCCATCAGGTAGGGACACCTGAAGAAATCTACGAATTCCCCGAAAACACCCGTGTGGCGCGTTTCATTGGAACTCCACCCATGAACCTACTCAGTGCCAGAATCACCGACAATGTCATGGTGGGCAAGACCACTTTCCCCCTTTCGAAAAAAATCGTGGATCTTTTGAAAAGTCTCGGGGTAAAGGAATTTGTCATTGGATTCAGGCCGGAATATGTGAGGTTTGATGAAAAGGGGATAAGAGGGAAAATTGTGCTAAAAGAAAATATCGGCCACAACGAAATCCTGAACATCCAGTTTGAAAACAATGTAATCAAGGCAATTACAAGAAGGGGAGAGATAACGAGAGAAGAAATAAATTTCCACATCCCGGAGGAAAATCTAAGAATATTCATCAACGGAAAACTTCTCAAATCCCCTCACACTTCTTGAAAGAACAATTCACCTATACCATAAATGACAGGGGAACGGCTCAAGATTAAGAAAACTCAATGATGGTTCTCTTCCTTTGATCTGCTCATTCCCGGAACGGGAACCGATGCTTAAAGACTTTTCATTTTACCTGAAAAGCGGGAAATAGACTCTACTCACGATTTCACAAACCTCGCTCACGCTCTGATACTGAAATCCATAGAGGTTGCAAAAGGGCTCCAACTCCTACTTACTTTGAAATATTTGTAGGAAATCCCCAGTTGAGATCATCCGTAAAATGCTATGGGGAAAGGAGGGATTGAAATTTTTTTATTTTCACATCGAAGTGAAATGGCATTGTGTAAGAGGCTCCATTAATCTCCGTCCCCGCTCATGTAAATGTTGTGGCGGAGGATAAAGGTGAAAGCAAAAGTCAGATTTGACGGGGAAGCAATGAGTGCCTTTTCACCCTCTCCTCAATCCTTTCCCCGCGCCGGGAGGGGAGGTTGTCGATACACTTTGCAGTCAAAGTACAACAAAAAAATTCTTCTCCCACTTTGTGGTTAAAGCGATTGCCTGCTCCAAAGAGGGAGAAAACCGCAGGTGGCTGAAAGTGACGGAAGAATTGTGAGTGAGTCATGTAAACCTTCCGATACAACAGGATTGAAATTGTAGGTGAATTTCCGTGAGCAGAAAGTGAAAAATAAGTTTGTAAATAAAAAATACTTAATTTTCAACACCATCAGTAAGGGGGTTGACAGTGCGAGGCCTCCAATTTAGAATAATTCCAGATTAAAAAACATTAAAAAGGAGGTTGTAAAATGGAGGCAAGAATCCCTCTTATCGGAGAAAAGTTCCCTGAGATGGAAGTCGTAACAACTCACGGAAAGATTAAGTTACCTGAGGCTTACGAGGGGAAATGGTTCATTCTCTTCAGCCACCCTGCTGACTTCACACCTGTTTGCACAACTGAGTTCGTCGCATTCCAGAAAAGGTACGATGAGTTCAGAAAGCTCAATACAGAGCTCATCGGTCTGAGTATTGACCAGGTCTTCTCACACATTAAATGGGTCGAGTGGATCAAGGACAATCTTAATGTGGAAATCCAGTTTCCAATTATTGCAGACGACACAGGCGCTGTTGCCAACAAACTCGGACTCGTCCATCCAGGTAAGGGCACAAACACGGTGAGAGCCGTCTTTATTGTGGACCCCAAGGGGATAATCAGGGCTATCCTCTATTATCCTCAGGAGCTGGGCCGTAACATGGACGAAATTCTCAGAATGATCAAAGGCTTCCAGGTTTCTGACGAACATGGTGTGGCTATTCCAGCAAACTGGCCAAACAACGAGCTCATTGGTGATGAGGTAATTATACCTCCAGCAGCAGATGTGAAAACAGCTGAGGAGAGACCCAAACAGTACGATTGCTACGACTGGTGGTTCTGTCACAAGAAACTTTCATAAGTAAAGATTGAAAATCGAAGGGGGGGGCGGGGCGCGCGGCACGCGCGCCCCGCCCCCCAATTCTATCCCCCTCCCACCATCCTCCCTCACACACCTTTTTGCCCCGCTTGACATCATCCCTTGTAAAATTTTAAACTTGCCTTTGTCACTCAAAAGGGAGGTCGGTTATGAGAAAATTGTTGTATATGTTATTAATAACAGGAGGGATTCTATTTGCTCAAACTAACCTTGCTCCCAATCCGGGTTTCGAAAACTGGGCGGATGAAAACACACCTGAAAACTGGTCTTATGAGAGTGGAATAACTGTTTCACGCTGTAATGTTACAGATTCTGTATATTCAGGATCATACTCCGCAAGAGTTTTGTTAACTACAGATAATCAAAGTAACACCGATTTTGTATCCGATTCTATAGACGTTTTGCCAAACACCGAATACACATTCAGAGTTCATATTTTTGACAATGATCCAGCTGGTAGAGTCAGATTGGTAGTTCATTGGTTTGATTCCAATATGCAAGCCCTTCAATCTTCTTATGGAACTTACTCGTCGGATAATTCTGACTGGCAGGTGGTAGAATACACGGTAACATCTCTCGCAGATGCAGCTTTTGCAAAGCTTGGTTTCCGATTTTATGACTCAAACAGCTGGGATGGAGATGCTCTCTTTTACCTCGATGAGATGAGCTTCACTTCTCAAAATGATCCTCCCTCCATTTCAAATATTTCGCACTCACCTTCAAATCCCACATCATCTGATGATGTTACTGTAACGGCAGATATTTCTGATCCTGATGGCGACAATATAACAACTGATTACCTTAGCTATTCCACAGACGGAGGTAACAACTGGACACAGGTAAATCACTCAAGCGTTTCGGGAAACACATACACTTATATCATTCCTGCACAGTCTGACGGGACAAATGTCCGTTATTACATTTATGCAGAAGATGAACACGGCGCCGGGACAACATCCTCAACATACTCATACACTGTAAGTGATAATCCTCTTCAAAACCCTATAATCAATGAAATAATGTATCATCCAGTGCCGGATGACATCTCTTTCGAATATGTGGAGATATACAATCCCAACAATGTAAGCTTTGATGTCAGTAACTGGGTTTTCACAGATGGAGAAAGTGATTTCACGATCCCTGACGGTATCCAGATTCCGCCTTATGGATTCCTGGTGATCGCCAGGGATACCTCGCAGATCAGGTCTCAATACGGTCAGGCAGGTCTCAAATTTCTTGGTGATGGAGACGACATACTTCTTGGAAATGCCGGATTCGCTCTCTCAAACAGTGGTGAAGAAGTTTCATTACTGGATGATAACTCAAACACAATCGATCAGGTTGCTTATGACGATGGAGATCCATGGCCCACCGAGCCAGACGGTGATGGTCCTTCACTTGGATTGAAGAATCCGGAGCTTGATAACTCTGTTTCAGTGAACTGGTGTTCTGAGGCAGGAGATGATCCTGTATATGGTGGAACACCGGGAGCTGCTAATGAGTGCAATAATACCGTTGAAAATGGCGGCTTTGAGTCATGGAACAATGGGATCCCTGTTTCCTGGAATCTTGAAACCAATGTTACAGTTGCGGAGGAAACCGGTACAAAGCATCGTGGAAACAGTAGTGTAAAAATTTCGGTGGGTAATGACGGTGAAGGGATTTATGAAAATATAGAACAGGTATCAAGTGGTGAAAAATACCACTTCCATGCCTGGCTTTATGCACTTGGAGAAGTTTCTGGACATGCCAGTGTAGGCGTGGAGCTGAGGTTTTACAATAGTTCATGGAATTATATCGAATCACATGGTCCCTACTATCCCAGCGGCACGGGAACCTGGAAAAGGGTTGCTGTTAGAGACACTATACCCAATAATGCGACGAAAATGAGAATCTATATTATTGGTTACTCAACCGGGAAGGGAGATGCCGGGTATGCTGATGATATTACCTTCATCTCACAGGGAGCTGTTGCAACGGGAGTCAACGAAGAAACGGGTTATACAGGCAGCATCGTAATTACTCAGAGTCCGGGTAAGTTAACCTTTGTCATTCCGGGAAAATGCGCCTCAAGGCTTGAGATCTTTGATATTACCGGGAGAAAGATTAAAGTGTTAACCGTCCGTGGAAAGAAAACCATATCGACAGGATCGTTTTCACCCGGTGTTTACTTCGCTGTGTTGAAAGACAGGAAGGTTAAAAGCGGGAAGTTTGTGATAATCAGGTAGATGGAAGCAGGACTTTGATGTCCTTTGGTGAGAATGTTTTTTTGCAGGAGGGGCACTGGTAGTAGAATTTTTTGCCCCGACGCACTTCCATGATGAGTGGATAACCACATTCGGGGCATTTAACGGGCACGGGCTTGTGAGGAAGGGTGAATTTACATTCAGGATAATTTGAGCAGGCGTAAAAAACCTGTCCTCTCTTATTACTTCTTTCAACAATGTCACCGCCACACTCAGGGCACTTAACTCCAGTTGAAATGGGTTTCACGCCGGGACACTTCGGATAGTCAACGCAGGCAAGAAACCTGCCGTATCGACCTTTGCGGATGACCATGGGTTTGCCGCAAACCGGGCATTTCTCACCTTCCACCGTCTCCTGCTCCAGTGGTCTTGTGTATTTACATTCAGGATACCCTGAGCAGGCGATAAATTTTCCGTATCTGCCCCATCTGATAACAAGGGGTCTGCCGCAGAGAGGACACTTTTCGTCCAGGACCTCGGTGTTTTCCTTTTTGATGTTGGGGATATCTTCTGAAGCTTTTTCAAATTCCTCTTTGAATCTCCTGTAGAATTCTTTCAGGAGCTCCTGCCAGGAGAGTTCACCGAGTTCGACTTTATCAAGTTCATTTTCCATTTTGGCGGTAAACCCGTAGTCAAAGATCTCCTTGAATCGAGGCACCAGGATGTCGCTAACGAGTTCACCGAGCTCTGTAGGTTTAAGAAATTTCCCCTCTTTTTCCACATAGCCTCTTTCAAAGAGTGTGGAGATTGTGGGGGCGTAAGTAGAAGGTCTTCCAATTTCACGAGCCTCGAGGGTTTTAATAAGTGTTGCCTCTGTGTATCTTTTGGGAGGCTCGGTCTGCTTCTCTTCCATCTTCAACTCAACAAGCTTGAGCTCCTCGTTTACATCGAGATCAGGAATGGGATTTTCTCTCGGTGAATCTCCAGTAATTTTGTAAAAACCCGGAAATTTCAGTGTTTCACCTTCTGCCTTGAATTGAAAGCCCTGATTTTCAATGATTGCCCTATTAACTTCAAAAATAGCGTCCTTTGCCTGCGATGCTACAGCCCTTTTCCAGATCAGGTTATAGATAGCAAACTGTTCACCTGTGAGATAATCTCTTACACTTTCAGGAAATTCAAAGCCTGTGGGTCTAATGGCTTCGTGGGCATCCTGAACAGCGGATCCCCTGGTCTTGAAGGTCCTCGGTCTTGAGGGAAGGAACTCGTTTCCAAAGTTGTCCTTGATTATTTTGCGGATAGTCTCAACCGCTTTATCAGACATCCTGAGAGAGTCTGTCCTCATATAAGTGATGAGTCCCTTGCGTTCGCCCCCAAGATCAATACCTTCGTAAAGCTCCTGAGCCACTTTCATTGTCCGCTTTGGAGGATATCCAAGTCTTGAAGAGGCATCCTGCTGTAATGTGGATGTTTTGTAAGGTGGCGGTGGACTCTGTTTTCTGTCGCGGGTTTTGAATTCTTTAACCGAGAAAGTGCCATTTTTTAGCGTCTCAAGAATACTTTGAACATACTCTTTGTCTTTGATCTTTTGCAGGTTTTTTCCGTCAGGACTTTTAATGAGCGTCGCGGTAAACTTTTCTCCGTTCTTTTCAAAGACAGCTTTAACCACATAGTAAGTCTCGGGTTTGAATGCCCTGATTTCACGCTCTCTTTCGACGATAAATCTCAGAGCAACGGTCTGGACCCTACCTGCGGACAGACCTTTTCTTACCGATTTCCACAGAAGAGGGCTAATCTTATAACCGACAATTCTATCGAGTATTCTTCTCGCCTGCTGAGCGTTGAACTTATTGAGATCTATCTCACCCGGATTTTTTATGGCTTCTTTAACAGCTTCACGCGTAATTTCGAAGAAAAGAACCCGCTTGATGTCTTCGGGCTTCTTTATTCTTTTGATGATGTGGGAAATATGATAGGCAATAGCTTCACCTTCTCTGTCAGGGTCACTACCGATGTAGATTTCGGAAGCTTCTTTTGCTGCTTTCTTGATCTCCTCGACGACATCACGCTTTTCTTTCATTATCACATAGCTCGGTTTAAAACCCTCATCGTCAATTTTAACACCAAATCTATTGGGTGGGAGATCTCTGATATGTCCTTTGGAGGCAATAACAGAGAAATTTCTCCCGAGATACTTGCTGAGAGTCCTTGCTTTTGTGGGGGACTCGACTATAAGTAATTTTTTGCCTTTTTCTTTTGCCATTTCTGTCAGGTAGAGAATGATACAAGAATAGCACGTATTGCACAAGGGCACGGGGTCAATTTTTCGAAATACCGGTCAAAAATTGACCGCAAGTCAATTAACATTACAGCTCTCCCCCGAAAATTTGAGATCAGAATATCGGGCACTTTTATCCTTTGTCTATTTTTACCTTCCAGGCAAATGTGAGATACCCTGTGTGGGAGATCATTCTCTCCTTTGGTCGAGTCTTGCCCGGTCTGATGAGCATTTCTCTTTCAAGTATCTCGACGCACTTCAGTCTGATGAATCCCGCCTCTTTCAAAGCCTCATGGGTCTTTTGAACCTGTTCGATCGTGGGCGAAAGAGAAACCCACACATGCCCGGGTTTTAAAACCTCGTAAACCGGTTCCACAAGCGTCCAGGGTTCAGGTACATCAATAAAAGCAGCGTCAACAGGCTCGATGTCAAATCCCTCTTCTGCCGGATCTTTATGATGGAATTCGACCCGATCGTCGAGTCCGGCATCAACTACATTTTTAATCGCATTGTTGAAGAACTCCTCCCGTCTCTCAAATGTGTAAACCTTCCCCTCTGGTCCTACTATGGTAGCAAGAATTATTGTCAGGGCTCCTGATCCGGTGCCGGTTTCGAGAACTTTAGAACCTGCTCCTATACCTGTCTCAATAACCATGTAACCTGCATCCTTCGGATAGATTATCGTGGTTGTCCTCTTCACACGCATTGACAGCTCCCGCGTTGTCGGAAAAAGGACAAAAAAGCTCTTTCCTATGTGAGTTTCAAGTTTTTCACCGTACTCGAGATTCTCGGGGAGGGTTAGTACACCAAGATGTGTCTGAATCCTCTTGCCGGGCTCGTAATTAACCAGATACTCAGCCTTTTTTCCTCCGTAGAGGAGAATTTTCTTTTTTGTCATTAAATATTCTCGACAACCGAAAGGGTTTCCAGAAGCGACAGGACAGCGTCTCTTCCTTTGTTACCGAGTTTGCCCCCTGCTCTATCTTCAGCCTGATCAAATGTATCAGCAGTGATCACACCATAGGCAATGGGAATGTTTTCATCAAGCATAACGCGGGCAATACCTTTTGTTACCTCTGCTGCAACATAATCAAAATGGGGAGTCTCGCCTCTGATAACAGCAGAGAGCGCGACAAGACCGTCGTATCTACCCGACTTTGCAAGCTTTTTCAAGACAAGTGGAACTTCAAAAGCTCCGGGAACCCAGAAGATGTCCACGAGATCCAGGTCACCACCAAACTGTTCAATTGCCTCAAGTGCACCATCAACCAGTCTGGATGTGATAAAATCGTTAAATTTGGAGGCAACTATTCCAATTCTTTTACCTGCTGCACTAATTTTCCCTTTGTATTCAGCCATTTTCTTTCTCCTTCAGGACTTTAAAGCCCCCTCTCTTTTCAATCTCACCGAGGAGATGACCAAGCTTATCCCTTTTTACCTTTAAATAAAACAGGTTCACATCATTGGGCTCGATGATAAGTGGAACTCTCTCAACCACCTTCAGTCCATACCCTTCGAGCCCCACAATCTTCCTGGGATTGTTTGTAATCAGCCTGATGGTTGAGAGACCGAGATCAACAAGGATCTGAGCCCCTATGCCATAGTCCCTGAGATCAGGCGGAAATCCGAGCTTTTCGTTGGCTTCAACCGTATCATATCCCATGTCCTGAAGCTCGTAGGCTTTGAGTTTATTCACAAGTCCGATCCCTCTTCCCTCCTGTCTCATGTAAAGGAGCACACCCAGCCCTTCCCGGTCAATCATCTGCATGGCAGTGTGCAACTGATCTCCACAGTCACATCTTAAAGAGCCAAAGACATCTCCGGTCAAACATTCGCTGTGAACCCTGACAAGAACATTTTGCTTGCCTCTCACATCACCTTTAACAAGTGCAACATGAACTTCACCTGTGATAATGTCCTGGTAAGCATGGAGTCTGAAGTGTCCGTATTTTGTTGGAAGATTTGTCTCCGCAACTTTCTTGATGAGCTTTTCCCTCTGAATCCTGTATCTGATGAGGTCCCTGATACTGATGATCTTCATGTTAAACTTCTTTGCAAGCTCAATAAGCTTCGGCAATCGGGCCATGTGGCCATCGTCGTCGAGGATCTCACAGAGCACCCCGGCTGGTTTCAAACCTGCGAGTCTTGCAAGGTCTATTGACGCCTCGGTGTGACCCGCTCTTCTCAAAACACCACCCTCTTTACCCATCAATGTGTACACATGACCGGGGCGTGCAAAATCATCAGGACCCTTTGACGGATCCACTGCCTGCAGGATAGTTATCGCTCTATCAAACGCCGAAGATCCTGTGGTCGTCCCTTTCTTTGCATCTATGGGTACACCAAAATTCGTCCCATGTTTCGATGTATTTGTCAGTGGCATCTCCAGCTCAAGCTCGTGGAACCTCTTCTCGTCAAGTGCAAGACATATCAATCCTCTGCCATGAGTCGCCATAAAGTTTATGATCTCCGGGGTTATCTTCTCAGCCGCTGCGATAAAATCTCCCTCATTCTCCCGATCTTCATCATCCACAACTATGACCATCTTCCCTCTCTTTATATCCTCTATTGCCTCTTCAATCGGCGAAAAAATCTTTTCTTTCTCCATTATCCAATCCTCGTTCTGGTTTTTTAAAATTATACTTCATTGTGGATTTTTTCTCAAAAATGCAGTTACAGAGAGATTAGCCAGAATGAAAAGGCTTCCTGCAAAGCTGTCTCGATTCCTCTGAATATGCTCAGAAGTTTCTCTCTCGTTCCGTGAGTCTAAAAATTTCCTCCATCATTTTTCTGTAAGCGTCTCGAAGATCAACTTTTCTCCTCGCCATAACCCGCCTGGCCGTCTCTATGGCTTTATCGAGCCTGTAGGTAACAAATCCGCCACTTCCGCCCCAGGCAAACGAAGGGATAAATTTCGGAGGGAAATCTCCACCGTAAACATTACTTGAGAAGCCCACAACCGTGCCGGTATTAAACATCGTATTAATCCCGCTCTTCGAATGGTCCCCCATCATCAGTCCCACAAACATCTCGCCCGTGTTGACCCACTCGCCATCAATGAATATCTTCACACTGGAATAATTATTTTTTAGATCACTGTTGTTCGTATCAGCACCAAGATTAACCCACTCACCAAGATACGCATGACCGAGAAATCCATCGTGCTGCTTATTGGAAAATCCCTGAATCACTGACTCTTCGACCTCGCCACCCACCTTGCAAACTGGTCCTATACTCGTGCCTTCGTAGATCTTCGCCCCCACTTTTATCCGTGACTTCCTGCCTATATAAACTGGTCCAATAACTGTTGCATTGGGCATAATAACCGCATCTCTATCGATCACAATGGGTCCCTCAAGCCCATCGAGCACAACTCCGGGATAAACAGTTGCTCCCTCCTCGATCACCACATGACCAAGAATGTGCACACCGTCAAATACCTTGCCTCTCACTCCTTCTTCAAAATACCTCGAATCATTAACAATTTCACCAGAATTGGCATGAACGAGCTCGTAAAGATAGGTAAAGGTTTTCACACTCCCCATTTCCCTCTCATTCAGAGCTTTGCACCCGGAGAAGACACCTTCGTCATCAAAAAAGCCGTCAACTGACTCCACCCTGCAAGCAAGAATTTCTCCATTTTTCGTAATCGCTTCTCCAGTTTTTAACGAATTAATGAGCTCTACAAATTGGGAATCCGGTATAACCCTTGAGTTGACAAGTACAACATCCCTGATTCCATAGTCATTGACCTGATAATCGGGAAAGTTTTCTCTAACAACCTCCTCGAGATACTTACGCGTGAAAAGAGCGGGTTTTCCCGTTAGTTTCTCGTATTTCTCAAATATCCTGAAAATTCCCACTCTCAGCTCCCAGACAGGGTGGCTGAGGCTCAACGGATACAACTTTCTCCATTTTTGATCTTCAAACAACGCTATCATCATACTCATACTCCCTTTCAAGTAAAGATGCTGCCTCCTGATCCAGAACCAGAATGGCTTTCGGATGAAGCTGCATAATCGAGGCAGGGACCATCGCTGTTATGGGTCCCTCCACTGTCTTCTTAACTGCTTCTGCCTTTTTCTTCCCTGAGGCAAGAAGTAGTAACATTCTTGCCTCCATAATTGTCCCCACACCCATGGTTATCGCCTGTCTTGGAACTTTGTTTACATCACCGCCAAAAAATCTTGCATTGTCCTCTATCGTCTCTTTTGCAAGTGTTTTTATCCTTGTCCTTGAGCCAAGCGAGGAGCCCGGTTCGTTGAATCCGATGTGTCCATCTCTCCCAATACCGAGAATCTGAAGGTCTATGCCACCGAATTTCTTTATTCTCTCCTCATACCACTGACAGTAAGCCTCAACATCCGGGACTGTTCCATCCGGTATATGGACATTTGAAGGATTAACATTGATGTGTTTGAATAGATTTTCCCACATAAATGTGTGATAGCTCTGGGGATGATCTTTTGGAAGTCCTATGTATTCATCAAGGTTAAAAGTTACTATCTTCGAGAAATCGAGCCCTTCTTCCCGGTGCATTCTGATGAGTTCCTTGTAAAGACCGATTGGGGTAGAACCTGTGGCGAATCCAATGACAGCGTCTGGCTTTCTCTCAATAAGTTCTCTGACAAACTGCGCCGCCCTCCTGGACATTGAATCATAGTCTCTGGTAATGATCACTCTCATGGTCTCACCTCCGCTCTCGGATTTTAATTATTCTCTATTTTGCAAATTGTCAAGAAGACCTGCGGATCATGCTGGCTGGGCACCTATCCCTCATCTTGCATGTCTTACATGAAACTTTGTGGAAATACACAACAAATGGTGTCATCATGGTGAAAAGAATCCACAGAAGAAGTACCCTCCTGTCCACAACAATAGCAAAAATACCAAGTATTAATGGCAGTAGAGTCCCTATCCCCCATGTCAACCCTGCAAGCTTTATCCCGAGATCATAATCCCCGCTTTTCTCCCGAAAAAATAGTGATGAAAGTTTACCCCATCCTGTCGAGCACCACCTGCCATAGTAATAACAATGTGTACAGAGATGTTTTCTCAGTACAAAAACGAGCATCACATAGAGAAACAATAAATACACGGCTGCGACAAGTGGAAAGCCAGAAATCTTTAAAGGACTCATCACAAAATATCCAACCAAAAAGTAAACAATAAAGAGGACATTTTGCCCCACAATCCACCACCAGGGATAACTTTCATAGATTTTCATTTGTAATCCTCCACATTTTTTATTAGAATTATACGGATTTTCCAATTCGGAGGAAAGACATGATTTTACTTAAAAATTGCAAATATATTGCCACATTTGACGACAGCGGCACCGAGCTGGTTGATCATGACATTCTTATCGATGGAAATGTTATAAAAAGGATTGATAAAAACATTGAAGTCCAGGGAGAGACTATTGATTGCAGTCGCCACATCGTCATTCCTGGCCTCGTCAACACCCATCATCATTTCTTTCAGATATTAACGAGAAATCTCAAGGGTGCCCAGAATGCAAAGTTGTTTGACTGGCTCGTTTACCATTATCCCATCTGGAAAAATATCGATGAAGAGGCAATCTACTATTCCACAAAACTGGCAATCGTTGAGCTGATGAAAACGGGGACGACAACCACATCGGATCATCATTACCTCTATCCTGCAGGTGTTTCAGGTGATGTGATGTCCATTCAGATAAATGCGGCAAAGGAGCTTGGTATCAGATTTGCACCCACCCGTGGATCCATGACAATGGGAGTAAAACAGGGCGGTTTGCCACCTGAGGAACTCGTTGAACCTGACGACAGGGTCATCAAAGACATGCAGAGGGTAATAGAAGACTTCCACGACCCATCAGATTTCTCAATGACCCGCATTATTCTCGCTCCATGCAGTCCCTTCAATGTTACCCTCGACCTTATGAAGGAAACAGAGAAACTTGCCCGTTCCTACGGCGTATTTTTACACACCCATCTTGCAGAAACCCTTGATGAGGAAGAGTATTGCCAGGAAAAATACGGGAAAAGACCCCTTGCCCTTATGGAAGAATTGAACTGGCTTGGTCCCGATGTCTTTTTTGCACACGGTATATGGTTTAATGACGATGAACTTACGCTCCTGAAGGACACGAAAACCGGAGTCTCCCACTGCCCATCTTCCAATATGAGACTCGGCTCTGGGATTGCAAGGATTAGAGAAATGATCGATATGGGCATCAGAGTAGGCCTCGCTGTTGATGGATCAGCGTCCAATGACTCATCTGACATGATTGGTGAAGTGCGTAACGCACTGCTTCTCCAGCGGGTAAAGTACGGACCTGGTGGACTTACGGCAAGGGAAGCCCTCCAGATTGCCACACGGGGTGGCGCAAGTTTGCTCGGTTTTGACAAAATCGGACAGATTAAGGAAGGTTTTGCCGCTGACCTCGCTCTCTTTGACCTAAGCCGTCTCCAGCATGCAGGCAGCCTTAATGATCCCGTTGCCTCCATCATCTTTACTGGCTTCAACCATGAGGTGGATTACTTAATCATCAACGGAAAGGTACGCGTGAAAAACGGCAGGGTCACAGGTATAGACGAAGAAGAGCTCACAAACAGGGTAAATGAGATTTCAAAAAAACTGGTTGAATAATCAGACTGCCACAGAAAAAAGCAAACTACCACGAACTGTTGATTTCAACTTTAATAAGGTTTAAACCGTTAACCAAGGTGGTTTTCAAAACACCTGTTATATTTGATTGACAAGTTGTAAAAGGTCAATGTAAAATGACCTGCAACATAAAAAGGAGGTAATCTATGTGGCGTAAGTTGTTGGTAGTAACACTTGTGCTGGCAGTTGCCGGCATAAGTAAAGCAGAAGTAAAGAGTGTAAAAAGGGCAGTAATAACAAGCGCCAGAAGTGCTGACAACTGGACACCAGGGAGCCATGGAGTACTACCTGAGGGTCAGGCTAAAGGTGACACACTTTATTACTATACCTCTGTTGATAACGACGCAATTGGATTAACAAATGGTGGGACATACCAGGCAGCAATTAAGCTCACCCCAACAGAGCTCGGTCAGTATGGAGGGTGGTCAGTAACACAGGTTCTCTTTTATCATCACGAGTCAGGTACACATTCAGGACAGGTAATTGTTTATGCCGCAGGTACAGATACAACGCCAGGCGACATTCTTGCAACAGCGCCATACACGGCAACTGGTAACGGGTGGGTCGTTGTGGACCTCCCGGTGCCTGGTGTTATGATTGATCCTGCAAGTGACCTCTGGATCGCTGTCGAGGTAACTCACGCTCAGGGCGAATACCCGATCTCAGTTGACGCTGGACCAGCAGTTGCTGGCAAGGGCGACTGGGTCTATGCCCCGGGCGCCATTCCGTGGGCAGAACTCATTGATTATGGTTTAAACTACAACTGGAATATTGCAGCAGTCGTCGAGCAGGCAGGCGATTCTCTCGATCCTCTACCCCCAACAGATCTTACAGCTTACTCTGACTACACAATGCCCACATCCATGGCTGTCTCCTGGACAGATCCTTCACACTACTTCGGTGGAGACACTTTAACTGACTTCTATATCGAGATCTGGGTTGCCGGTGGAAAAGACACGACATTTGCTGACTCAGTACCAGCAGGCACGCAGGCTGACACTATCTCTGGACTGACAGACGGCACCCTCTACACAATTCTCTTAAGAGCCGTCGATGCCAACGATTCAGCCAGCCCATTTGTTAGCACAACATGGTATGCTGGCGGTTCACCATATCCCGCACCCCCGCAGAATCTCGTTGCAAATGTTGTTGATGAAAGCCATGTCGAATTAACATGGATTAACCCTGCAACCCAGGCTGATGGCACACCACTCGATGACCTTGCAGGTGTCAATATCTATGTTGACGGTTCCCTTGCATATACCCATCCCACGACAGCAGTGGGTATGCCCGAAGTTGACACAATAGAGGTTGTACCCGGAAGTCACAATATTTATGTAACCGCCTATGACAACGAGACACCGGTCCATGAGTCCGATCCTTCCAACCAGGTCCATGTGGTCACCAATGTTCACGCAGGGGGACCTGATGGATATGGATATATTTTCAGAGATTCGGATTATCCCGGTGGCCCAACATTCAACTGGATTGACATCACACAGGTGGGAACACCCCATTCACTTGGTGATGACGATAATGTCCTTGTTCAGCTCCCGGCTCCTTTCCCCTTCTACGGCCAGAATCTCACCCAGCTCTACATCGTGTCTAATGGATTTTTATCCACGGACAACACTACTGAGTTCAGCAATGATTCTCTACCAACGGATGACCCAGTAAACCTGATTGCTCCTTTCTGGGATGATTTGAATCCATCTTCTGGCGGAATGATTTATTCATACCACGATACCACAAATAATGCCTTCATAGTGGAATGGTATCAGGTACCTCATTATGGTAGTGGTGGTCCTTATACCTTTGAAGTGATCCTTTACTTCAACACAGGTGACATCCTCTGTCAGTACCTCGATCTTGATGAGGGACGCGTAAACTCTGCTACCATAGGAATTCAGGCAAATCAGGGTGCAAATAACTATTATCTCCTCTATACATACAATGGAAATCCTCTTGAGCCCCATGACAGTCTTGCTCTCCTCTTTACCTATCAGACGAGTGTCGGCGAGGACAACAATGTGGGTAAGTACATGCTGATGGGTACGGCAACAAATCCTGTGAGAGGATTTTCAACAATAACATTCGCCGTTCCCAGGTCTGGAAATGTGAATCTTTCACTTTACGACATCATGGGTAGAAAGGTAAAAGACATTTTCAGCGGCAGAGTGAACGCAGGTAAGCATACAGTGAGATTTGACGCAACCGGTCTTGCAGGCGGAGTTTACTTTGTGAAGATGGTGGCTGGAGATTACACAGGTGTGGCAAAGGTTCTTGTTGTGAAGTAAGGGAAGTAGAAATTAAAGAAAATAAAGGGGGGCCGCGCCCGTACGGGCGCGGCCCCCCTTATTTTTTACACCCTTCCAAATCCATTTCTTACACTACTCGCAAATTTGAATTTGAAAAACGTCTTCTACTTTCATATGGTGAAATCTCACAAAGGCAGTAATAAAGCTGTCCCATAAAATTGCTCTGAATGTAAGGGCAGATTTTTGACTTCCTCCCCACAGTAGCACAGGGAAAATCCTTACCATTTCCCTTGCACAAGAGGGGTATCCGGCGGAAGTTTCCACTGCCTATTCCGCAAACACATGTCCATGAGGGCTTCTACAATTCTCCCTCCCATAAACGGGAGATGGCAGGTGGATATTTCCATAAAGCAGTATTGGGTGGATACCCACTCCTTACATCAGTCTCTTTAATGGGTGAGGAGGGGGTTCGAAAAAGCAATGTGATTTTTAACCTCACCCCGCAGTGTGTTAGCATTGTGGGGTGTTTTCCCAATGACCTTCTTCCTCACAAAGTTGGAAAGAACTGAGGAGGGGGAAAAATTATCGGAAAAAGCGGTGAATGTTTTTTTTCTGCCCTCCCCTTTATCCCCTCCCGCAAAACGGGAGGGGAGGTTGTGGGTGGACTCCCGCAAGACGGGCGGCGGCTGGAAGTGTCCTCATGCAGAGTGGTGGAGGTTTGGATGGATTCTCTGACACATAGTTAGAGGTTGTAGGTAATCCCTTTTACTCGTGGGAAGTTAATCTTTCCGAATTTGCATGAGGGTAATGCAACCTCCCACGCCGCTTTGCGGCGTGGGGAAGGATTAAGGAGAGGGCAGAATGGGCCCAGGGAAAAGCAGGAGAGCTCTCTTCGCCCTCCCCTTTGTCCCCCCGAAAGCGGGAGGAGAGTTGAAAGCATCCCTCCCGCAGGCGGGGAGGCAGCTGAAAGCGTTCCCTCTCATATAACAGTAGGGAAAGTTGAGTGTAATCTTTCCCACAAAATGGGATTTCGAAATCAGGAGGGGAAATAAGGAATTTTTTTCCAGAGTGAAAGCGAAAATGATCAAAATATTTTTCGAACAGTCTCTTTGATGTACGGTGAAGGGAAATGCCACAATGCAGGGCGTTTCAGATGGGAAATTTTATAGACCCCCTTACTTCCAGCTGACTTAATATCACTTCCACAGTTCGTGCCACATCCATTATAAAATTCCCAAAAAGGAGGTTGCCATGCTCGTGAAAGATCTTAAATCCTGCCCCCAATTTGTTGCCGGTGATAGATCTTTGATCAGAGAAGTTCTTCACCCCAAGAACGACGGAATTGAATCCGGATTCAGTCTCGCACATGCAACAGTGAAAAAAGGAGGAAAGACTGTTCCCCACAGACTTAAAAAGAGCGTTGAAGTGTACTACATTCTGCAGGGAGAGGGACTCATGCACATAAACAACGAGGTCAAAATTGTGAGAGAAAATCAAGCCGTTTTCATACCACCCAATAGTCTTCAGTGGATTGAAAATACTGGCAATAAGGATCTTGTGTTCCTCTGTGTTGTAAGTCCCCCATGGTCTGAAGAGGACGAGGAAGTATTAGAAGGTGAGATCTAAAGTTCGTATGTAACCCGATTGTTCTCTGTCTCCATTACTTCAATTTTCTTTACCTGAAACTCCTCGCCCAGGATTTTTGCGATATGGAGTGCAAGATACTCACTTGTGGAAAAGGGCAAAACCGCATCGAGGTCTTTGAAATTTAGCTCGTTGAGCAATTCTCTTATCTTTTGAAAGTCTGCCCTCCCTTTTAACCAGATTGTTATGGAGTAATCATGGCCATGCTTTTCCTTTCCACAGATGCCATATACATCGCTACTCTTTACTCTCTCTTCTGGCAACCTGTGAGACGCAGAAATCCTGTGAGTAAAACCACTTAACACATCATCTCTGGTACAGACTGCAAACTCGTCCTCTCCGGTTTTAACGAGAACAGATGATATTCCCGGTAGTTTTTTAGATGCCTCGCTGAATATGTACATTGCTATATTTTCGAGTGTGGGAAGTTTTTCCTTGAATTCATCAAGATCGTTCAGACATTTGTGATCAAGCCGGTCAACTACAGGTGCGACTATTTCTTTCAGTTTCTCAAGATTGATAACCATTCCCGTCTCAGGATTTACCTCACCCTCGACTGTCACAAAGACTTCAAAGTTGTGCCCGTGGGGATTTACCGATTTTCCAAATACTTCTTTGTTTTTATCTTCAGTCCAGTTCCTGTTTACAAGGTAATGACACGCAGAGAACCTGAACCTTCTCGTTACCTTCATTTTACGAAAAACCTCACCGGCGGGCTGATCCCCCAGTTATCCCATTCGTCTCTGGCTCGAATAACGAGGGTGTGAGGAATTGTATCAGATAACTCCCCGGTTGAAAAAAATAAACTATCTGTATCATGTGTGGTAAGAATGGACTGCCCATCGAGAATCAGCTGAATTTCTTTTATTCTGGAAGAGTCCTTGATAGAAGTTTTCACCTTTATTGTGTCACCCGAGAGTGTATCTCCATTTTCCGGATAGATTATCTTAACGATCGGTGGAGAAATATCCGGCTTGCCTGGTGGAGGAGCCTTGTGTCCGCACGCAGTAATAAGAATTGCAATTATGGCAAACTTCTTCAATATAATTTCACTCCTTTAACACCCGGAAAGTAATGGATGAGTATGTCTTTCATTTTAAATCCTTTTTCAGCCAGAATTCCAGCTCCAACCTGGCACATTCCGACACCGTGACCGGAGCCTCCTCCAAAGATAATGACCTTCTCTATATCCCCCTTTTCGTTTCTCTCGTAATCAACATAAAAGAGAGAGCTTTTGAGACCACCAAACAGTCTCCTTATCCTGTACTCACCATTTATCACAATGTTCTTTTTTGACCCCGAGATCAAAAGTTCTGTGATCCTCCCTGACACTCCTCTTGTTAACGGTACTATTCCTTTTAGCTTTCCGATCTTTTCTCCTGTAAATTTTTTTACAAGTCTCTCAACATCCCTTCTCCCAAAAGCTACCTTCCACCTGAAATTTTTCCTGACATACCTCAGTATCACTGGATTTTCAACATTTTTACAGATTAGAGAATCGGGCGGGTATTTAATAAAAAGTCTGATTTCTACCGGATCCCGAAGATCAAGGTCAAAATTACCTTCTTTGACGCCCTTAAGGTAGGGAATCTCCGGGGTATTCCAGATGCAGGAAATGCTTTCTGTGTGTCCACCGCATGTTGAATGATAGAAGACTTTAGCAATTTTGTTCTGATAGAAAAGAACAATACCGCGTGTGGCATCAACAGCACTGTCTGAGATCGGAATCCTCTTGGAGGAAAACGCCTGTGATATGACAGAGGCAACAAAGTCATAAGGCTGGTATCTGAAGGACTTGCCAAGATGAGCAAGGGTAAAGGTTCTTGCCACCACAGCCTGGGCTTTTAAAGCTTCGAATGGGAATGCCGGTGGCATCTCCGCAGGTAAAACATGCCTTATGTAATCTTCAAGATCCTGTACGAGAACAACCACACCTTCTGCACCTGTGTTGACTGTAAAAACTACCTTTCCCGTTATACTGTCACCCCTGCGAATGTAAAAGTAGCCCCATTCAGGCTGGAGAGTGAGGGAGTCATCCGACTCGACAATCCTGTTCCCCTTTGAATCCAGAAGTTCAAATTTCCCTCTCTGTGGCACATAGGGCTCCCTGTAGATATTTCCTTGAATACTTTCCTTTCTGTAAGGACCCTCAAGAATGTAGAAATCTCTATTGTCAACTGTAAATCCGTTGAAGTGGATGATAGCCCCAACATCAACATAAAAAAGTCCTGCTGGAACATTTTTGATCGGTTCATCTGACCTGTCCACGATTTTGTAATAAAGGAACCTGGCTTTCTGAGGGTTTTTGAGACGGATTGTGTATCCTCCCGATGAAAGCCTGATCGTATCATTTACAGTGAAGCTCCCTTTAATTCCAAATGTCAGGGAGTTTTTGAAAGTTAAGACTTTAACCCTGATTTTAACAGGGTGTCTTAGAACCTTTACCCGTCTTACAGGTGGAATAGGGGGAGGGGGTTTTGTGATCCTGTGGCAGGAGGAGAGCAACAGGAAAAATATTACAAATTTTCTCATCTCGTGAGGATATTCAATCTGTCTCTTGCTCTCGTTGCATACGGTGATCTTTTGTAAAATACAATGAGTTTTTCGTATGTCTCAATAGCCTTGTCAAATTCTCCAATCTGCTCATACGATAGACCGAGATAAAAAAGGGCATCATCCATTATCGTGTAGGGCTTGTTAAAATCAAGCACCCTTTTGAAGTAAGCTATGGCTGAGTCATAGATTTCCGTTTCGTAGTACATCTTTCCGATCTGGAATAGCGAGTTTCCTACTATCCAGTCCCTTTCAACAAACTTTGGATCAGCAGAATTTATCACCTCAAGAACATCCTGGTATCGCCCAACTTCATAAAGGCATTTTGCATATGGAGCTGCAACATCCTTCAGGTCACCGCCTCCAAGAGAGATGTAGTTCTCGTAGTTCTCAACCGCTCTTTTACAATCACCTTTTTTATAATAATAATCGCCAAGAATTTTGAATCTATGACCAAGATTAAAAAGCGGGTCAAATTGGATAACCTTTTCAAGGGCATAAATAGCGAGTCTTTTTTCCCCTTTTGAATAAGCACTATCCGCAATCTCTATGAGGAGATCTATGTAGTTTTTGCGGTCTTTTCCATAAATATTTCCGTTCATTGAATATAGGGTTTTGAGCGCCTTTGGATACTTCCCCCACGCAAAATATACCTTTGCAAGGAGAATTCGGTATTTTGGCGGCAATCCGGAAGTTTCCTCCTGCTCAAGTATCAATGCCTCTGCTTTTTTAAACTGCTTTTCCTTTATCAGCTCCTCAACTTTTGATTCAACTGACCCTCCGAAGTTGCACGACTGAGTGAGGAAAAATATGGCAAATAGCGTAATTACCGTCTTTTTCATGGATTTTATTATAATCTTTGACCTGCGTGAGTAAAAGTTTTAAATTTTTAGCATGTGTGAGATGAAATTTGTTTCCGAAGGTCCATATCTTGTCCTGTTTATACACGGATTTTTTGGCAGCATAGAAACTTTTCGCGAGCAGGGTGAATTTTTAAAAAAACACGGCTTTTCGTACGCCCTTGTAACTTATCCATCCACGGAATTCACCTTTGAGGACTTCATTGACTGTGTTGTTGAAAAACTTTTAGACCGGGGAGTAGAGAAATTCTCCGTAGTGGGAACCTCAATGGGTGGGTTCTGTGCCCAGCTGTTTGCTTCAAGGTACAACAACAGAATAGACTCTCTTGTGCTTACAAATACATTTTCATCAACTTCTTATTTTAGAAGAAAAAACAGGCTCATTACTGCAATCGCGCCACTATTACCGGAAAAAGCGATAAAGTTTTACTTAAAAAGTGTGGTAAAAAAAGAATACGGCGGCTACAAACAGGTCGGGAAATTGTTCGAAATGGTTGATTCACTCACGAAAAAAGATGTCCTTGTGAGGGTCAAAGCCCTGATGTCAATTGAAAGCGTAAGTTTTGACAAAAAATTCCCCGTAGCAGTATTTGACTCTGCTGATGATGTTACAATTCCCGATTTTTTAAAGACTGAACTGAAGTTTACAGCACAGCCAGATTTTGAATACACATTCCCGGAGGGAGGACATTTCCCTTACATTTTCAGAAAAAACGAGTTTAATCAGATTTTACTTCAGTTTCTTAAGGATGTTTACGCCCTCGAATAAGATTTCGCACCTTTTCAATCATCTTTCTATGCGTTGAAAAAGGTATTTCAGGCAGAGAATCGAGCGGGAAAAATCTGACATCAGCAGCATCGTCTCCAGCCTTTGGTTCTCCGGCAATCCACCTGAGCCTGTAACCAATGCTTATTATCCATCTGTACTTCAAACTTGACTGGCCATATATCCCGACAATTTCTTCAACTTCACCCTTTATTCCTGTCTCCTCAAGGAGTTCTCTTGTGGCAGTTTCTTCTGGCTGTTCTCCAATTTCCATAAAACCGGATGGAAGTGCCCACATACCTTCAGCTGGCGGCACACCCCTTTTCACGAGAAGGATCTCATTTTTATCATTTAAAACCACGCACGCAACCACGGGCACAGGATTTTCCCAGATTATCATGTCACATGTGGGGCAATACAGCCTTTTCTCACCGTCGTGCAACTTCTTCTCAAGTCTGGTGCCACACAGAGGGCAATATTTGAACGGATAAAAGGGCTTTATTTCCATCAATTTAGCTCCAGTTTGTATGGCATCATGTAAAGATACGGTGCCGTCAGTAAATTCATGTAAGTGCTTATACCGGCTCCAGGCAAATTAAAGGAAAACCTTCGCTCCGGATAAACTTTTACTTCAAAATCACCTTTAATACCCGCAAGCTTCGCCGCCTCCCTTATAGCCTCTGATAAACCACCAATTCTGTCAACAAGCCCGATCTCCTTCGCTCTTCGCCCGCTCCAGATCCTTCCCCTTCCGATCACATTGACTGAATCCTTTGATATTCCTCTACACTCTGAAACACGAGAGATAAACATATCGTATCCCCATTGAAGCTCCTTTTCGAGGATTTCCCAGCCACGCGGAGAAAATTTCCTGAATAGAGAGTATTCATCTGCAAGTTTATTGGTCTTAAGAATCTTTGTGTTAACACCTATTTTCTCTGTAAACTCCTTAAAAACGAGCTTGCCACCGAGAATACCGATAGAGCCGGTTATTGTATTATTGTCTGCATAGATGAGGTTTCCAGGCGCTGCAATGTAGTACCCCCCTGAAGCAGCAAGCCATCCCATTGACACAACGAGTGGCTTCTCTTTTCTCAGTTTCATCAGCTCCTGCCAGATCATCTCCGACGCAATTGCATCACCACCGCCTGAATTGATTCGAAATACCACTGCCTTGACATGCCTGTTTTCCCGAAGTTCCCTTATTACTTTCACCATTGTAAGTGATCCGATGGTTTTACCTAAAATGCCATCTGAACTTTCGCCATTTACAATTGAACCTTCAGCTGTCAAAACGGCGATCACAGGTTTCACCCACCCCTCGTCAACATATCTTCTTGTCCCGTATTCGGCAAACTCCTGTTCTTCGAGGTCAGTCTGATGTAGTATGCTATCAACGAGACCGTACTTCAGAGCCTGTTCAGAATTGAAATACCCAATTTCATCCATGAGCCTTCTCAGGCTGTCTTCAGAGATTTTCCTCGATTTAGACACCCGGGCAAGGAAATCGCTGAGAAAATCTTTGAGTAACTCTTCTGTCTGGATACTGTCGTATTCGGAAATATTCGATCTTGTGAAAGGCTCTACAGCACTTTTGTACTCTTTGATGTGGTACATTTCTGCCTCGACACCGAGTTTTTTCATGAGGTCAAGAAAATAAAACTTTGTGGCAACGAATCCGGGGATCAAAACTCCGCCCATCGTCTGAATAAACACCTTACTCCCCGCTGAAGCAAGGTAGTAAGTAATTGGATTGTAAATACTTGAAAAGAAATAGACTTTTTTCCCGCGAAATTTGAGTCTTTCGACCTCTTTTCTCAACTCCTCAGCCTGATTGTATGTGAGCTTCGGATTTTCGAGCTTTATAAGAATCTCTTTTACAAACACATCCTTTTCCAGACTTTCAAACTGCCTGAGCAGGTCAAAGAAACTTGTCTGACGTCTGAGAAAACGCATTTTGCCCACCTCAGGGTATGATCCTTTTAAGGTTAATTCAACCTTTCTCTTTTTCGGAAGTGAAATCCTCGAAGGATAGGTCTCCGATGATACGATAAGGCTGTAATCCGACGAATTTTCTCGACCTCTGTAACCAAGACCAAAATTGGAGGAGAAAACTCTCAGTCCTATACCCAGTTCCCCGGATCTGTTCATATCAAACGCAAACTGCATTCCCTTTATAGGTTCGAAAATCAATCCGCCGCCATAATCTTCAATGGAATCAGAGTAAGAAATGTTTGCATAAATTCTGGCAATGCCTCCGAGAAGTCTCACACCTGTGCCACCTCTGACGACATAATCGTCTTCACTTGCCCTTATGTATGTGTTGAATGTCAGAATGGTCCCGATTCTCTTGATCACGCCTGCCCTGAATGCGTAATTATCGCCTCTGGATAATCCAAATCCGATAAAAGTGCCGTCAGCTATTTTAAAACCCGTGGCGTAGTGGAAAGTTTTTGTACTGTCAGTCAGAGAAACACCGATTCCGTAAAACCCGGCAAGCAGGCTGATATCTTTTTCCGCAGAACGAGATTCGAGGAGTAACTCAAATCCCGGCGTAAATCCTAAAGACGCAGGATTACCTGCTACACCTTCAGCCCTGAAGGGAAAAGCAGAGTTCCCATAAAAGCTTATCATTAGAATCATGCTAAAAATATTCATAGAACACCTCCTGAATTAATGACGAAGTAAAAACCCCCCACCCCCAATTGTCAACCATTGGACAAGGGCATCAAAAAATGCTTTTGGGAAGAGGAGAAATATAATTTTCAACTTCTTTCCTTTGTAGTGAGTATAGCTGTGTGGAGAAAAATTTTTCGTAAACATACTCCTCCACGAAGTTCTGTATAGGAGAGATTATATGTTAATCTTTCCCTCTTCGTGGGAGAAAAGGTTTTTGGTGGATCTTCTCGTAATCAGAAGAGGAAATTTAATAGAGTTTCCCTAAAAGGTAAAAAGGAGAGTGATTACTGAATAAAACATTTATTCAAACACTCTCAATATCAGGAAATGTATAGGAAGATTGCCAGATCCTGACTCTGCTATACTAAGGTTTATGGAAAAAATGGGGGTCAGATAATCTATGTCTTTCATGCAAATTTAAAAAGTTGACATATAAGGGGGGTGGTACATATAATTCACCCAAAAAGGGGGTATTTGACATGTTTGATGAACTCAAAAGAAATCTTGAGGAATGGTATAATCGAAGGAAAGAGAGATCAAAAGATTTAAAGGAAAAGTATCAGACAATTTCAGGACTCCCGATAAAGGACTTATACACCCCCCTTGACATAAAAGACTTCGATTACATGGAAAAACTGGGTTTTCCGGGAGAATATCCCTACACGCGTGGACCATATTACAACATGTACAGGGGTCGTGTGTGGACAATGAGGCAGTTTGCCGGCTTTGGTCGCGCCCGTGACACTAACAGAAGATTTAAGTATCTTCTCGAGCACGGTGAGACCGGCTTATCCACAGCCTTCGATTTTCCGACACTTTACGGAAGAGACTCCGATGACCCACTTTCTGAAGGAGAGGTAGGCCGTGTGGGCGTCGCGGTTGATACACTTGCTGACTTTGAAATTCTTTTTGACGGAATCCCCCTTGATAAAGTTTCCACATCATTTACCATCAATCCCACAGCCTCGATTATTCTCGCAATGTACATAGTTGTGGGTGAAAAGCAGGGAGTCCCGTCTCACAAATTGAGGGGAACCATTCAGAATGATATGTTCAAAGAGTATCATGCTCAGAACGAATGGATATTTCCACCTGAGCCATCATTAAGGATAATCACTGACATTTTTGCCTTTGCAAAAGACCATGTCCCCAAATTCAACACGATTTCCATATCCGGTTATCATATAAGAGAGGCTGGTTCCACGGCTGTTCAGGAGCTTGCGTTTACCCTTGCCGATGGATTTGCCTATGTGGAGGCAGGTATCAGGGCGGGACTCAATGTTGACGATTTTGCGCCGAGACTCTCGTTTTTCTTCAACTCACACATGGATTTCTTTGAGGAAATAGCAAAATTCCGCGCCGCAAGGAGAATATGGGCACGAGAAATGAAAAACCGTTACAAAGCCAAAAAGCCGGAGAGCTGGAGGCTGAGATTCCACACCCAGACTGCAGGTTGCTCCCTCACACTCCAGCAACCTGAGAACAACATCGTGAGAACGGCTTACGAGGCACTTGCCGCGGTTCTCGGAGGTACCCAGTCACTTCACACAAACTCCTTTGACGAAGCCGTCCAGCTACCTTCTGAAAAAGCCGTAAAAATAGCTCTCAGAACCCAGCAGATCATAGCCGAGGAGACAGGTGTAATAAACACCATAGATCCACTTGCAGGATCCTATTTCGTCGAAGCTCTCACGGACACAATGGAAAAAGAAGCGTACAAATATTTTGACAAAATCCTCGAGTTTGGCGATGGATCTTTCCTTGACGGCGTTCTAAAAGGGATAGAAATTGGATTTTTCCGTAAGGAAATTGCGGATGCAGCTTACGACTATCAGCGGCGAGTGGAAGCCGGAGAGTATGTTGTTGTTGGCATCAACAAATATGTTGATCCAGATGAAAAAATAGAGATCCCGAGATTCTACATTGATCCCAATGTTGAGCCAGAGCAGATTGCATTTCTCAAGAAGATAAAAGAGGAAAGGGACAACACGGCTGTCCAGAATGCACTGAAAAGACTCAAAGAAGCTGCAGAGACCAACAAGAATCTCATGCCCTACATCATTGATGCAGTAAGAGTGTACGCAACAGAAGGTGAGATTGTTAACACGCTCAAATCGGTTTTCGGTGCCTACAAAGAGCTTGTAATGATTTAAATGGCACATCTCATCATCCATCAGGAAAGAGAGGAGGTATTTGGTAAACTCCGTACGCAAGATAATGCCTATATATCCGGATCTGATGCCGTTGTGATTTGGAAGATCGGAGATATAAATTTACCGATAATTTTCCGACCCCAGTCCACAGGTATCCTTGTAAGAGCCGACAATTTTCCAGTATTTATTGAGGAGAAATTCATAGAAAATGTGCTCTTCGAGGTGGCAAAGATGTTTGAGCATGTGCAATTTTTCAATTTCAGTGGATTTAGATAAAGTTTTCCACATATTGTAGAGGCAGCGAAACAAAGCTGAAAAACAAGAATATTCAAGAATTTGCATAACCAATCATTGATAGTTCGAAAAAGTTGACAATAGGGTTTTAGTAGATTAATAATTTACTGTGGTCTTTCAAATAATTTGAGAAAAAGAAAAACCATAAGGGGGGTTAATTATGTACAGGAAGTTTCTGGTAATAGCCCTGGCACTTTTGCTGGGGAGTGCGTATGGAGCTTTCCCGGGGACAATATCCTCGGGTGATGTTACAGGACCTCCCGGTTCTGTTATGGTTGATTCCATCGTCTGGAGTGGTTTGAATTCTACTCATCATGTCGTTGCTGTTGTTTGCTCACTTGCTATTGCTGACGGTAATGTGGCTTTCTTCTATAACGGAGAAGATTATCCGCATATCATGTGGAGTGGTCAGACAAGAGATTGGTATGACAATTTAATTCCAGCAGATCCTTCAAGATGGATGTTCGCGACCAACACAGAGGTTGATACAGCATTCTGGGACGAAAACGACGAGCCATGGGGGTATCCTCCTGTTAAGGCAAAGGTGACAGCTATTACATTCAATAGCTTCTCATCTACAACAACACCCCTTGTGATATACTTCTTCCTTCAAATGGGCTGGACTGATGGAACAAATACAACAGTTGATATCTGGGTTAAAGCTATAGACAACACAGGGACGCTTCTCGGAACTTCACACATTACGAAGACAATAAATGTTCAGACCCCACCTCCGGTCTCCATTTCCGGTCATGTTACGACCTGGAATTCAGCGGCAATTGAGGATGCAGTAGCTTATCTCGAGGGAGGAAATATTGGTTACGCCACAGATACAACTGACAATACGGGAGCTTACAGTTTTTCCGGTCTTGAACAGGGTAATGACTTTACCGTGTATGTCGAAAAACAAAACGAGAGCAACCAATCCGCTATTACACCTTATGACGCTTATCTCATCTATCACTTCTTGCTGGGAGGCGGAAGTCTTACCGATGACCAAAAGAGAGTTGCAAACACACAGCAGAGTGATAACCATTTTGCCAATTCTCCTTACGATGTTCCTGGAACAGGGGGAGGAGAAGACAACCTCAATCCAAACGATGTGAGAGCAGTCGTTTCGTATCTCGTTTCAAGACCTGACCATGTGGCAGACAACTACACAGGTTACTGGTTCTTCTATCCTTACTGGAGAGACTACAACGACATTTCAAGCGATGTAACAAATGCAGACTTCACAGGGTACCTCATGGGAGATGTTGATGGTAACTATTCCAAAAAGGCACCGCTCAATTATTCACCCCTCGTAAAGGTCGATGAGTTCGTTCCTGAAAGATCGGTGTCAAAAGTGTATGTGGAGAGCAAAGCACACGGATTTGTAATTGAACTCAGATACAATCCTGAGAAAGTTGTTATAAAGTCAATCAGAAAAACACTATCGGCACCAGCAGATCTCGTGTACGACTATTCAGTTGAGAACGGTATCATCAGGATTGCCGGTGTAACTGTGAATGGAACCATAAGTGGCACATTATTCGAAATCAACTATGATGCCGTTTCAGGTGATCAGGCAGTACTTTCCAAGGCAGGATTTGACAACACTTACTACCTGCCCAACGAGAAACCAAGAATCACGAGACTTGATGCAACTTACAGAAACGGGGTTGTGCTCCTGAACAGTGCCACACCTCTTTACGGTTCATTTGCTCTTGAAATTTACACGGTTGACGGCAGAAGGATCGTATCAAGGGATGTGAACTTTACAGGGAATCTTGCAAGCTTAAGCGTTGGTCTCACACCTGGTATATACTTCATCCGTGTCCGCGGAGCTGAAGGTATAAGCCAAGCCAAACTGGTTGTTTTGAGGTAAAAAAGGAGAGGAAAAATGGAGGGGAGGCGCGCTTTATAAAGCGCGCCTCCCCTCCATTTTAACAAACCCCAAAAGGAGCAAAAATGAAAAAATACCTTCTTATCCTCGCCTTCATGCCACTTTTTGCATCGGTCAACATCATTTTCCCCGATACTTCTGCTGCTGGAGGAGATACCCTCATCTATCCTGTCTATGCCCAGAATGTCCAGCCCGAGGACTCTATCTATGGAGGACAGTTCTGGATCTCCATTTCACATCCTTACCTGAGGCCCATACAGGTCTTTCAAGGGGACATCACTGGAGACTGGGGGTTGGCTTTCATTTATGATTCCACTACATACAAGCTTAGCATCATCATGTGGGGTGGTACAGCACTGAGAACCGATGGAATATTCTTTAACATAAAATTCATTGTGGGCAATCCTGAAACAACCACAACGGTGTCAATAATTGTTGATAGTTGCTATCTAATTGACGAAATTGCAAATCCCGTTCCACTCACTGTGGATACGGGCTTTGTTGTCGTAACCCATGTAGGAATCGATGAAGAAACATTTATTCCGCATCCCGTAAATGTCTTAATCGGTTTAGAAAATGCTATAGTTACAAATAACCTTGCCGAGCCCGTGAAAGTTTACATCCTTGCTGTAAACGGGAGAGTTGAGAAAAAAGAGAAAATAGTTACACGAGGGACTGTATCGTTAAAAACACTGCCTGCTGGCGTTCACTTTATTGTAGTAGAAAATAGAGAGAGACCCCTTTTAATGAAAAAATTCGTGCTGATCAGATAATTTACCTGATGTAAACGACTTTTCGAACGACCTTTATCCCTGCTCTACCCTTTTGAGCAACAAAGTAAATTCCAGATGGAAGTCCTCTGAAATCGACCACCTGTCCTGTGAACGCCCTTCTTGTTCTACCTGAAATATCAAGCAGGAGATAATTCCCTTCTTTCAGGCGAATTGTACTTTTACCAGTTACAACAGCTGTGAGGTTATGTCTCTCATCCCCGGTTTCTTCTGGAATGTCTGTTGAAATACTGCCACGCGTGAGACTCACATTGTCAATGTACCATCCCTCGAGTTGAACGCTATTGTCCTCACTGTAAAAGGTAAATCGCAAACGCGCATGAGACCCTGGAGACAGAAAAGATAGATCGTACTCGTGACTTTCCCATCCCATGGAGGGTCCTCCATAAGTCGCAACATGGAGTGTCTCCTGTGAAATAACTTCGACCATGCAGAAATCCCATCCCGGTTGAGTCTCGTAATAAGTATCAAACTTCAAGGTTGCGCCATCAGGAATGATAAGATCTGGAGATAAAAGTGAGGCTACAAAGTTGGGGGCATACCTGTAACTACCTTCGTTTCCAACATAAAAGCTGAAGTTTCCATGACTTGCCCTGTGAGAGGTAATGTGCCAGTGGCCATTTTCCACGCTCCACCCTTCACTCCCGCTCTCAAAAGAGTACTCATAGCCTGTGAATCCCACTGAAAGGGTAACTGTGTCATCAATAACCAGAATTCGGGGAAAGAAAAGAGTGTCTGTGGTACTGGCAGTGCTAACCATCAGTGAAACTTCTGTCGTATCCTGAATTTCATCAATAAGAACAGAAGTGTCTGAAACTTCGACTCTGGTGTCAAGAGACCTTATGCCCACACTCACATTCTTTAAGGGTATCGGGAGAGGATTGATGAAGGTTAGTGTCAAAAATCCCGTTGAATTCCTCTGCAGATACGGGTAGAAATATCCTCCAAGCTCAACCCTCTTTTTCAAAATCTCAATCCTTAAAGCTACTGAGTTGAAATACACAGTAATTGATGTATCCCTTGAGACATGCTCAACTGTTATTGGGACATAAACGATGGTAGAATCCTCACCCCTGATGGAATCGAGAGCAACCGTGTCTCTTTGCGGGTAAATTACACCTTCAGATACGAACTCAAATACGAGGTTTCTCAATGTACTGTCCGAGTTGTTGTACAGTTTCACGAAGAGGGTATCTGCAGAATCATCGGCAAAATATTTTAAAAATTCGTCATTTCCATAGTCCACAACCTCAATGTTAAAGGGAGAGGTATATACGGGAATTGTTCTTTCTTCATACAAAAATCCAGCCTTGAAAATGGAGATTGTTACAGGGTTGCAGGAGTTCAGGTTTAATTTTACAAAAGCAATCCCATTTCTGTCAGTAAAAAACCTGCCAATCAAACTATCCTGCTGTAGAACAGCAACAGATGCTCCCTGAACAGGTGATCCATTCTCAGAGGAAACCGATATGGCAAAGCTACTCTGCCCGCATGGAATACTGTCCGGGGTTGTGAAGGTGAGAGAAGACGGGTTTTTCAAAAATAAATCCATCTCAGGGTCGCCAAGATACGTCAGAGTGTACTCATTCCATCTGAAATCATTAGCCGTTCGAGACAGTGGAGCGAAATAAGACTTTGAAAGAGCAAGGGCTCTCCCGGGTTTTGTCTCACCTGAGGCGATAAATTCAAAGAACTTTCTATCAAAAAGGTCGCTTGAACTATAACCGGGGAATCCGGGAATATACCATCCATACCTGCTGTTTCCAATATAGAAACCTCCACCGGAGGTATTTACAAAGTGTTCTGCGATACAGTCGCTGTCAAAGGCACATGTCCAGCAACCGATTGAATAAAGGATACCGGTGATTTTATCTCCGTTGTTGAGTGCATCAAAATCCCATGGATTCAAATAATCTGGTCCCACCTGCATGAGATATGTGTTGCCATGTCCATTATGATTTATGAAGTTGAAACCAAGACTGATGTAATGAAGTGCAGTATTTCTGTTGAGATTTGCAAATCTCTCATACAGTCTTGTTATAGAAATAGTATCCGGGAGAATTTCCATAATGTTATCCTTTGCCTTGCCTCCATCAGTAACATCATCGAGATAACTTGCCAGGAAAAGGCCGTCTCCGAAATAACCTGAAGAATGGTACCTTTCGTAATTTATAACTTTGTTTACAAAATTTTGAACCTGTGCGGGAGTGGAGACAGGAGCCCTTGCCACGATTAAATCTGGCACAAGGTCCACACTGTCTTCAACCTCCCCAAAAACTCCGTCGCCGTCAAAATCCCAGGAGCCGTTGAGATCAGCATAGTAAAGATCCGCTGGAATCTGATTATCGGACGGATTACCTGTGCCCGCATCCATGGCAAAGGCAAACCTTGCCGGGACAATGTCCGTATCACCACCGAGAAGCACATACCCAATGCCTCTGTGTGTTTTAAGATAGTTCCTTATTTTTTCCGCATTGTCTCTTCCCCATTGTGTCGAATAAATCTCATCCAGCGTGACTATGCCCGCTCGAAGTCCCTTTCTTCTCTTCCACTGGATAAGAGGATTAAAGTATGGGGCAAGCGTGGATGAGGTTATAATTACATAACTGTCGGGCACCTCGAGCTCGAAATTCAAATTTATAGCACCTTCAATTGTAAACTCACTATTAAAAATCAACTCACCCTGTGAAGGAATGTAGCTTACGGGATAGATTAGAACTTCAAGGTAGTTCTTGCCGTTTATCACTCTTCGACCAACCACCCTGTAAGGCTTTTCCGGAAATGATTTTGAACTTGAATAGATTTTTGAATTTTCAATAAACCCTCTGAAAAGATCTGGTCGAGAGATGGGCACGGATTCGGGCGTGGGAAGAACTTTGTATTTTCCACTTAACACCTTTGACTTAACTCTGATTTTAAGACTATCAGCCTTCACAAGGATGGGTTTAACAGGTAGCATGGGCTCTCCTGGCTCGCCAAAGTTAACGCATCCAGGAACATGCGGTAAATCATAGCCTTTTACAGTGTGTACAGCGGGTTCTTTAAAACTCAGTGAAAGTGAAATCAATATTGCAAGAAGCGTCATTTGATGTACCTCAAAATATCTTTTCTCATCAGCATCCCTGTTACATGGCCGTTTTCGCAAACCGGCAGGGCATCAACTTCCTGTTCCTTGATAATTTTGTAAGCATCTATAAGTGACATCTCAGGAGAAAGACACGGGGAATTTAACCTTACAAGATCTTCGGCAACTATCAACTTTTCCATGGTTCTGTCCATAACAAATTCCTCAAGATCTCTCAGATTTATGACACCAATGAGCTTTTCATTTTCATCAATGACAGGCAGGGTGTGACAGCGAGATTTTTCAAATATGTTAATAATCTCTTTTATTCTCATGTCAGGTCTCAGAGAGTTAAAACTTCTGATAGTGAGGTCTCTAACCCTCAACTCTCCCGTGCGGGTTTTTTTCTGGTATCCCAGTTGTTTTAGAAATTCAGAGAATATTTCTTCAAAATGTAAATCGAGAATAGGTCGGGACTCCATCTCAATGATACGGGAAAGCTTAATTTCTCCAGCAGACAGAAGGCCCTTTTTGAGGAGTATTATACCGCCAATTTCAAAAACGATGGTGGATGAGAGTATCAAATTCATTGCCGTTATACCGGCAGGACCTTTAGAACCTATTATGAGGGCAAATCCAATTGCGAGCCCTGCCTGTGTCAAAATGCCCATACCAATCGCCTGAGCCTCCCACTTTTCGGCTCCTCCCTTGAGTGCGCCTCTGTATGCTCCAAAATACTGCCCTACCCCGCGTGCAATCACATAAAGGACGACACCGGGTAACATGGGGATCAACAGGTTAAGGTGCATACTTGCCCCTGAAATGAAAAAGAAAACGATATAAATCAAATTATCAAACAGATCCAGCTCTTTCAGGATTTTCTTGTGCTTAATCGAGGCGTTCGAAGCTATAAAGCCGATGAAAAAAGCCCCCACATAGGGGTTTAAATTGTACGTTTCCAGGATACCGATTGTTGCCAGAACCGTTCCAAGGGCGAGGACAGTCATGTTGAGCTCGTTCTTCGTCTTTACCTCAATGTAGGTGAGGAAAAATCCCACAACGATACCAATAATTGACGAAACCAGATATTTCAGGGTGATCAGGTAAAAATGATAAGGAATGCCCGATTGGAGTTGCTCTTTGAAGACAATCGGGAGAAAAGCACTAAAGAGGTAGAGAACGAGGAGGTCATTAATCACTATGAGGAGCAAAAGTGAAGATGTCACGGGCCCTTCTGCATCAAGCTCGTCAATAACTGCAATCGTCGAGGCAGGCGCTATTGTTACACCTATCAATCCTATAAAAAGAGCGATCTTCAGATCCTTGAATATGGGAAAAACAAACATTGACACGAGGAAAAATGTCAGAGAAAACTGGAAAAGCAGGACATACATAACAATTTTTATCGATCCTCTGAGATGCTCGATCTTTAGCTTTGTACCAACGAGAAAGAGGATGTAAGCAAGGGCAAATCTATTGAAAGGCTGCAAAACCTCAAGAAAATGTTCGTTTATAATCGATAAGACATAGGGACCGAATAGCAGTCCTCCGACGAGATACCCAAGAACTTTAGGGAGCTTGAAAGCCTGGGATATCCTCGCAAGAGGAATGGAAAACAGCAGTATCAAACCAAGCTTGAATATAATGTCCACATTTAAATTATAAAGGTCTTACCCTCGTCTCGTGTCAACTGATATAAGGAGGTATTCGGGGGAAAATACCTTTGGAGTAAAAGGAGGGATATAATTTTTTTAACTTCTTTAGCGTATGGTACCGTGAGGAGGACACTCGCCGTCCTCCTACCTCAGGATATGTCGGCGCTATGTGAGGAAAGCTTATCAATCCCCTCACTATTGTGAGATCTCTTGTGCCTCCGATAAGGGAGGATATTTATCAATCCCACAAATGTCTTCTGGGGGAGGATTAAGGAGGGACAGAATTGACTGGAGAGTGGTGAGTGACCCCTCCCGCTTTGCGGGAGGGGTCTTGACTATGGTATTCCAGCCGCATCTCCCTCCGCCTCGCAAAAGAAAACACTCTTAAATTTCCTCCCTTAGAGTGAGACTGTTCGATAAAATGTTTAATGTGACTTTTAACCTCATCCCTGCAGTATATTAGCATTGTGGGAAGTTTCTCACCCCCCTCCTTCACTTTGAAAGCAAGAACTGAGGAGGGGACTATCCCTTTCACACCACGTAGATGAAGAGATGGTGACGGGCACTCTCACACAGGTTGTGAGGCTGGTAGTGTTCTTTTACACGCGAATGAAAGAGAGTTTTTACACGAATGAAAGGAGAAAGTGGTTACTTGTAACACATTTTTAAACACCTTTGTCGATTTAAATCAAAGAACCTTCACCAATGTATCACAAACCCGGTCAATCTCTTTCTCTGTAACAACAAGAGGAGGCAGAAATCTGAGCGTGAAATCACCAGAAACACCAATGAGTATCTTTTCTTTAAACATCCGATCTGCCACATCCCTCGCCACAGGTTCATGGAGCTCGACCCCAATCATCAATCCCTTACCCCGGATTTCCCTGACCAGTTTGTGAGAGCCCACTGAAGTTTCAAGCCGTTTCAAAAAGTAGGAACCAAGTTGTTCCACCTTTCTTAAGAAATCTTTGTTTTCAATTATTTCGAGAACCTTTAACGCAACTTTTGTGATCAGAGGATTTCCACCAAATGTTGATCCATGAGCACCAAAGTCCATAACAGAGGCAACCTTCTCTGAAAATATAGTAGCTCCAATGGGCAAGCCACCACCGAGAGCCTTTGCAACCGTTACAATATCAGGTGTTATTCCGTAATGCTGGTAGCTAAACAATCTTCCGGTACGCCCTATGCCTGTCTGAATCTCATCAACGATCAGCAGAATGTCTCTGGATTCTGTTAGCTCTCTCAACTGTTTAACAAAATCCTCGTCCAGTATGGCCATTCCACCTTCACCCTGAATGGTTTCCACAATGATTGCCGCAGTTTCATCGTTTATAGCCTCTTCGACTGCGTGAATGTCATTTACAGGAACAAATGCAACTCCATTCAAAAGCGGTTTGTAACCTTTTTTATACTTTTCCCTTCCTGTAACAGAAAGTGCACCCATTGTGCGGCCGTGGAAAGCATTCTTCAGTGCTATAAACTCAAATCTCCCTTTCTTCATCCCGTATCTTCTTGCAGCTTTAAGTGCAAGCTCGTTTGCCTCTGAACCGCTGTTGACAAAAAACACTTTTGACAGTCCACTCAAACTCACAAGCTTCTGTGCGAGTAATGCCTGCGATGGAGTGTAGTAGAGATTGGAAATATGTAAAAGCTCATCCGCTGCCTTTTTGATCTCCTTTACGATTTCAGGATGTCTCTGACCGAGGGCATTCACTCCAATTCCGGCGAGAAAATCCAGGTACATCTCACCATTCTCATCGTATAAATACAAACCCTCCCCCTTTGTAAACACCACGGGGAATCTTTTATAAACCTGGAGATGGTACTTTTGATCAATCTCCACAATATTCATACTTTCCTCCTATGTGGTATAATGGGCATTAAATCTTACATAATCCTCTGTCAGGTCGGTGCCATAGACGATAGCTCTCTCGCTTCCCGTATTCAGGACGATCTTTATTTTTACAAAATCGGAGCCAAATACCTGATTTTTTTCAAATTTTACGGGAACACCATTTTTAAAAATAAGCGTGTCGTCGATATAAAGCTCTGTTTTTTCGGGCACCAGAGAGGACTGGACTGATCCGGCGGCCGCCAGTATTCTACCAAAATTTGGATCCTTCCCGTAGATTGCAGTTTTCACAAGATTCGAATTGGCAACCTTTCTTGCGATTCTCTCAGCCTCCTCTCTCGTGGCAGCATCTGCAACCTCAACGGAAAATACAGTTTTAACTCCTTCACCGTCTTTTAATATCTGCATTGCGAGTGAATGAGTAACCTTCATCAAACTCGTCAGAAAAACCTCAAAGGACTGACCGTCCTTTATAACTCTGTTGCCCGCCTGTCCATTGGCGAATATAAAAACACTGTCATTTGTACTCTGGCAGCCATCAACTGAAATTCTGTTGAAGGACATATCCACACTTTTCTTAAGGGCTGCCTTCAGGGCATCTTTTTCAATCGCTGCATCGGTGATGATAAAAGCCAGCATGGTTGCCATATCGGGCTCAATCATTCCAGCTCCTTTGGCAATTCCAAGTATTTCAACCTCCACACCATCCACAGTGAATGTCGTTGACTCGACTTTTATGCGGGTATCAGTTGTGAGAATAGCTTCAGCAAAATCCTCCACACCGTCTGGTCTGAGCTCTTTATAAGCAAGTTCAATCCCCTTTTTTATCCTGTCCATGGGCAAGGGGACACCGATGACACCGGTTGAAGCCACAAGGATGCGTTCAGGTGAGAAACCACCGAGATCGGCCAGGACTTTTGTCATCTCTACTGCATCTTCAATTCCCCTCTGGCCGGTTGCAGCATTTGCATTTCCACTGTTTACAACTATCCCCCGCGCCACTCCCCTGCTCACCCTTTTATGAGAAACGATTACAGGAGCTGCCCGAAATTTATTTTTTGTAAAAACAGCTGCAACTGTCGCCGGCTCCTCAGAGATTATGATTCCGAGATCTCTTCTCTTTTTCTTTATACCACACCTGATTCCGGAGAAAAGAAAACCGCGAGGCATCTTTACTACCTCCATTTGTTTAATTTTAAAGCCTGTTAATGCGTGTATAAACGAGCAGAGTAGAAGGTGTTCGAAAAATATTTTACCATTGATTACATCCCCTTTCACTTTTCGGGAAAGCTCTCTTTATTTCCCCCTCTTGCATGTGAAAAGATCCACCTCTAATCTCCCCTCCCACTTCGAGGGAGGGGATTGAGGGGTGGGCACCAAAAGCTCTCATTGCTTATCCTCGTCCATATTCTCCTGCCAGTTCTGCCCTTTCTCCTCCTTTTTTATCCTCCCCCGCAATGCAAAGCATTGCGGGGGAGGATTGATAACATTTTCAGCAAACACTTACGACTCCAGTCAGCCTGCAATAATGGTTTTAGGTTGTTCTGTGCTGTAATATTTAATCCCATGCGAAAATTTCTCGACTACATCATAATTACAGCTGGTGTTTTCATACTCTCACTTGGACTTACATTGTTTCTTATACCCCACAAAATAGCCGCAGGAGGTATCTCCGGAGTGGGTATCATCCTATACTACCTTTTTGGCATAAATGTAGGTTATACCATATTTTTCCTGAACCTTGTACTTTTTATCCTTGGATTTCGAATTCTGGGTAGAAGTTTTGGGTTTAAAACAATTTATGCAACTGCTGCGTATTCTGCAATTGTTGCCGTCCTCTCAAAAGTTCTTCCACCACAGGGGGTAACCCAGGATATGATTCTCAATGTCCTCTTCGGTTGTTTCCTTTCAGGCACGGGAATGGCGATAGTCTTTTCAAGGGAGGCTTCTACTGGTGGCACCGACATTATAGCCATGATCCTTAAAAAACTGGTAAACCTTGATGTCTCCTGGGGACTCCTCATAGTAGACTTCACAATTACACTCTTTGCCGGTGTCTTCTTCGGAAAGGATATCGGCATGTATGCTCTACCCGGTGTCATCGTCAACACATTTACGATAGACACGGTCCTTGCAGGAGTAACCACATCCATTCAGGTTATGATTATCTCAGACAGATACGAAAAGATAAAAGAAAGAATTCTGAAAGATGTCAGACGCGGCGCTACACTGCTCCATGGCGAGGGCGCCTTTACAGGTAAGGAGAGAAAAATCATCCTTACTGTGCTAAAACGCAAAGAATTCGTTAAACTGAAAGGGATAGTTAAGGAAGAGGATCCTGATGCCTTTCTCCTCGTTTCACATGTGAGGGAAGTTCTTGGCGAAGGTTTTAAACCCATTGAATAATGGCAACAATAATCGTTGACATTCGTGAAAAAACATCAAAGGTTCCGGTACTTCTCAAAGAACTCGGTGTCAAGGTGATCTTTGCCCGATTACCCGTGGGTGATTACTCTCCAAATCCGGGTATCCTTGTGGAGAGAAAAACAGTGCGAGATTTCATAAACTCACTCAAGCAAAAAAGGTTCCAGAAACAGCTGATGGAGCTCAAAACATCTGGTGAACGGGCGTTGATCATCGTTGAGGGGAAAGGGCTTTTTTCTGCCATGGGTATGAAACCTGAGGCAATAATGCATTCTCTCGCCATGATCACCATCGGATTTGGCATACCTGTTATCATGACATCAAATCCCCTTGAAACTGCCAAATTCTTAAAGACAATTGCAAGCAGGGAGCGCATCGAAATTGATGAAATGAGATCTCTATTTTACAAAAGGAAAGCGGTCTCCCCCAGCGACGAAGTTCTCCGTGTAGTTGAGGCTCTTCCGGGTATAGGTCCCAAAAGGGCAAGAATTTTACTGAACAGGTTTAAAACTCTAAAAAATCTTATAAACGCAAAGCCCGGTGAGCTGATGGAAGTGGAGGGATTTGGCAAAAAACGGGTTGAAAAATTTCTGGAATTCATAGAAAGAGAATTCCATGAGGATTGATGAAATTCTGAAAGCGAGATTGCTGAAAATCCCCACGGCGTACGAAAGACCTTACAGGGTAGCCGCTGTTATTGTTCCTATCGTAGAAAACGAGCTCCTGCTAACAAGAAGGGCTGATACACTCCACAGCTTCAGCGGACAGATTGCATTTCCCGGCGGCAGACCCGAAAAAGACGAATCACCACTTGAAACTGCACTCAGGGAATTTCACGAAGAGACAGGTATATCTCCGGAAAAGCTCAATGTCCTTGGTGCGTTAAGGCCTGAAAAAACAAGACTCTCTGATTTTATAATCTATCCCATCGTTGCTCTTTTAAACCCGCCGTTTGAACCGAATCCTGATCCACGGGAAGTTGCAGAAATATTCACCATACCCCTGGATTCGCTCAAAAAGTGCGAGAAATACCATCCGCTTCTGTGGTCGATCTTTCAGTGTGAAGATCGTATAATCTGGGGAGCCACTTACAGAATTATCAAAAAACTCCTTGGAGTCCTCGATGAAGAAATTCCCGATAGATGAAGTCCTTGAGATCCTGCAAAAGGAGAAGGAAAAATGGGACGCTCCCATCGTAACACTTGTCTCCAAGAGGACAAAAGATCCTTTCCAGATTCTCGTTTCAACCATTTTAAGCCTGAGGACAAAGGACGAAGTAACAGCAAAGGCTACAGAAAAATTGTTGTCCATCGCCCGAACACCTGAAGAAATCCTGAAAATCCCCGATGAAGAACTTGAGAAGATAATCTATCCGGTGGGATTTTATAGAAACAAAACTCGAACTTTGAAAAAAATTTCGAAAATTCTAATAGAGAAATACAATGGCAAGGTCCCCGACAACCTTGAGGAACTCCTAAAACTTCCGGGCGTAGGAAGAAAAACTGCAAATCTTGTCCTGACCGAAGGATTTGGAAAAGATGCCATCTGCGTGGATACACATGTTCACAGAATCTCAAACAGATGGGGAATCGTCAAAACAAAAACTCCGGAACAGACAGAGTTTCAATTAATGAAAGTTTTACCCAAAAAATGGTGGAAGGATTATAACAGCATTCTTGTGGCGTTCGGTCAGACCATCTGCAAACCCGTGGGTCCCAAATGCGAAATATGCCCTATAAAAAAATATTGCCCGTACGCGAATAAGAGGAAAAACAAGAAAAAATAACCTATTCATACCCTTAATCCACGGGTCAACAGTCAAGTTATCCGGGATTTGTCTGATTTCAAAATTTGAAAAATCACCTTTTTTGTATTATATTTCCCCGCAAAAAGGAGAAGTGAAGTATGATAGACAAGTTGCAATATATGTCGGGGATTGCTATGGCTTATGCCATTAAACTGATCGGTGCCATAGCAATTTTTGTGGTCGGTAAATGGCTTTCGAAAAAATTTGCAGCTTTCACCGAAAGACTGCTCGCAAAAAGCAAAGTTGACGAAACCCTGAAGATCTTCCTCGGTCAGGTGGTTTATGTGTTACTCCTCCTGCTGGTAATTATCGTGGCACTCGGCACTTTGGGTATTCAAACCACATCATTTGTGGCAATTCTGGGAGCTGCCACTCTGGCTATTGGTCTTGCCCTTCAGAGCAATCTCTCCAATTTTGGCGCAGGCGTGATGATACTACTCCTCAGACCTTTCAAAATTGGAGATGTTGTTGAAGCCGGAGGCGCCATGGGTGTCGTCGAAGATATTGGTATCTTCAGTGTTAAACTGAAAACATTTGACAACAGGGTTGTCATCATTCCAAACTCGTCAATTATCAGCTCCAACATCACAAACTACTCTGAAAAGGACACAAGAAGAGTTGACCTCGTGATAGGGGTGAGCTACGAGGACGATTTGAAGAAGGTAAAGGAAGAACTCTGGAATATACTGAACGAAGATCCAAGAATTCTGAAAGATCCTGCACCTACAGTCGCTGTCTCAGAGCTCGCAGACAGTAGTGTGAATTTTGTGGTAAGGCCATGGGTTAAGGCTGAAGATTACTGGAGTGTTTACTTTGATCTGCTTGAGAAGATAAAAACGAGATTCGACGAGAAAGGTATAAGCATACCCTATCCACAGATGGATGTACACTTGAAAGGGAAAGAGATGTGAATGTATAAGAGAGGGGGCGGGGCGCGCGGCACGCGCGCCCCGCCCCCTCTCTTTCATCAATCCCCGTAAATCACCTTCTCAAGATAACCGTGGAACTTCTCTATCACCTCTTCTGAAGGTTTCTCCGTAAAGAGGGACACGATGAAGACAACGATGAAGTTCACAAACAGTCCGATCATACCGCCGTGGAATCCCCATGGATTCAGCATGTGTGAAGGCACGCCCAGTTTGTTACCCAATCCTTTTGTAAACAGGAGTGTTACGATACTACCAGCCACAATTCCCCAGATAACAGCAGCGCGTGTAAACTTAAATCTGAATGGATAAATGGCTCCGAGCGTCGCAGGAAGGAGTTGAAGTGCACCAGCACCGGAGAAAGCCACTATATCGAATATAATTCCGGGCTTGAATGTGGCAAGGATGGCTGCAAGCAGGAAGGAGACAAACACCCATATCCTTCCCTGTTTAACGAGTGTATCCTGTGTAACATCCTTTTTCCCGAGTTTCTGATAAAGATCTCGTGTTACGACAGCAGAGAAAGCATGCATCTGGCTATCTGCTGTTGACATTGCTGCTGCCGAAGCTCCTGCCAGGAAAATACCTGTAAACCACGCAGGTGCAGTTCTCGTTAGCAACGCCGGTAATGTCGCATCCTGGGATCCAAAGGTTTTTATTATCTCTGGCATCAATCCTTTTGCAACGGCTGCCGCAGCGGTCAGACCCACAAACCCTGCAGGAACATAGATAAACACGAGATAGATGGGGGTTGTCGCGCCAAGCCACTTGAGTGTGTGGGGATCCCTTGCCGTGTAGTATCTCATCCAGAGATGAGGTTGCATAACAATTCCAAACGAGAAGATTATTCCAAGGCTAAACCAGTAGGTATAGGGCACATGAATTGTAAGCAGTTTGGGCTTGACCTCAAGCAGGGTATGGAAGACATTACCGACACTTCCAAACAGTTTAACAGCGACAAATATACCGGCGATCCAGATCGCAATAAACATCCAGATACCCTGCAGAAAGTCAGTCCAGTAAACAGCACGGAGACCACCAGCCATAGCGTAGAGGGCGACGATAAACAGAAGCACCCATGTCCCCACAACATAGGGAATGTGTCCGCCACTTGCAACATTGAAGATGTATCCAAGACCCATCGCCTGAACTGCCATATAGGGAATCAGGAAAATCGCAAGGACAATAGCCACAATGCCTCTCAAAAGATCACTCTCATAGTAGTCGGCAAGGAGATCAGCCGGCGTGATGTAGCCATATTTCTTTCCAAGATACCAGAATCTTGCTCCAAAGAGATATGTCAGAATACCGGTCAAAAATGTCCATGTACCGGCTGCCCAGAAGAACACACCGACCCTGTAAAAGACGCCGCATGAAGTGAGGAGTGCGTATGCTGAATGATAGGTAGCAACAATGGTGAAATACAGGATGAGAAAGCCTGCGGTTCTGGAAACCAGGAAGTAATCCTCGATATTTATCTGGAGTTTTTTGAAAGAAAAGTAGCCCAGGATACCGATAATGAGGATATAAACCACCATTATGGTGAGAGCAATTGGCCAGCCTGCGTACTCCATGATTCACCTCCTATGGTTTCCAGACCTTCCAGGCGGTGATAATAGCACCTATAACGATCATGATGTACCAGAAGGTGAGCCAGGCGTAAACGAAGGGCATACCGAGCACGAAGGGGACAGCCTTATTCACTGCCTTCAATACAGGCCACTGGGTCATGAGATAACAGAATAGTATGTAAATAAGCATGACCCAGCCCCCGGTCGTCCGGGGAATCAGGTGGGACTTTTTAACTACCCCGTTACTCATGATAGCACCTCCCCATGGGCTCAAAGCCCATTGAACAAAATTTCGGGCAACTTTAAAGATCAGAGCAATCTTTCTGAATCTTTCGATTTTCTTCTACATATTCATCCCAGGACCCTTTAAGGAGACCGTTCTCCCTGTCCCTTTCAATTGCCCGCGGATCCCTCTCTTTCGGGGGTCCATAGCCTCCTCCACCCGCTGTTTTTATTACTATCTCATCACCTTTATTCAGTGTAACCGTCGTCTTTCCCTGAAGTTTTATTGTGTCTCCATTTTCTCTCACAAGATAGAACTCTGCTGGTTTACCGGGGAGGCCGCCGTGAACACCAAACGGGGTAACCTTGGTTCTCTCAGCAAGAATTGACACTGTCGCCTTTGGTGCAGTTAACTTCCATGATCTAATTATCCCGCTACCTCCACGATATTTACCTGCACCAAATGAGTTTTCTCTAAATTCGTAAGAGGTGAACAGAATGGGATAATACTGTTCAATTGCCTCAATAGGGGTATTCATGGTGTTCGTCATGTTTGTGTGAATTCCATCAATACCATCTTCAATGGGTCTGCCACCCGAGCCGCCACCGATGGTCTCATAGAAAGCCCAGGGTCTGTTCCTGATAGGGTCGTATCCACCTGCCATGATGTTATTCATGCTTCCAAGGGATGCTGCCGGAACTTTTTGAGGTAGAGCACTGGCAAGGGCTTTGAACATAACATCTGCGATTCTCTGAGATGTCTCTACATTTCCACCGGAAACTGGAGCTGGCTTTTGAGGATTGACCAAAGTTCGAGGCGGTGCATACACCTCAATGGGTTTCATAGCTCCCTGATTCATGGGGACCTCAGGATCAACAACTGATTTGATGGCAAAATAAGTCGCTGATAGTGTTACACCAAACACGGCATTGATTGGGCCATCAACCTGAGGATCCGTCCCTGTGTAATCTACCCTCATTTTACCACCGGACACAGTGATCTTTACTCTGATCCACACGGGCCTGTCACTGATCCCTGTATCCTCGAGGCAGTCCTCTGCTTCATAGACCCCATCAGGTATCTCTTTAATCTCCTCCATCATTCTCTTTTCACTGTATGCGAGAATTTCCTGTAAAGCTTCGAGATAAAGATCAACTCCATACTTTTCTATTAACTCCTGTATCCTGCGCTCACCAAGGTTAGCTGCTGCCATCTGTGCTCTCAAATCCCCTTTAGTTATGTGAGGAGTTCTGACATTCTCGAGAATGATTGCCAAAATGTCCGGGTTTATTTCCCCACCTTCAGCAAACCTCACAGGAGGTAAAATTATTCCTTCCTGATAGAGCTCTGTGGCATCCCCACTCATACTGCCTGGAGATTTCCCTCCAACATCGACATGATGGGCTTTGTTCGCCGTAAATCCGACATGCACGCCTTCGTAAAAAACGGGTTTTATCAATGTAACATCGTTTAAATGCGTCCCGGAAATATAAGGATCATTAAAAATATAGACATCTCCTTCTTTAAACTGGACTTTATTGTTCCTGAGATACTTGATGGCGTTTTTGATACCATGAGGTAGAGATCCGAGATGAACGGGTATGTGTTCAGCCTGAGCGACCATATCTCCCTCTACATCAAAAATTGCACATGAATGGTCCATCCTTTCTTTAATGTTGTGAGAATAGGCTGAATTTCTCAAAGCAATTCCCATTTCCTCTGCAGTATAAGCGAGAGCGTTTCTGATGACTTCAGCTGTAACCGGATCAATCATGATTTGTCCTCCTCAGTCTAAGGTTTAAAAACCTATCCACATACACAGTCCACTGTGGAGGGACAAGTGTGGTACTGTCGTACTGCTCAATAATAGCAGGTCCTCTGATAAAAGCGCCGGCTTTAAGGTTTACCCTGTTGAAAATACCGGTCTTCATCCATCCTCCGTCTTCAAAATAGACATCACGAACACTTTCAGGATCCGGAGTGTGAGGAATCGGCTCAAACTCCCTCAATTTCGGTTTAACGGTTACACCGAGGGCGATTAACCTTGCATTAACAAATTCCACCTCTTCCTCAAAAGCAGAGTAGCCATAAGTCTTCTCGTGCTTTGCATGGAATTCATTAACTACCTGATCAATTGACGCCAATCTATCGGGTGTAACACTTAATGGGATTTCGTAAGATTGACCGTGATAACGGGCATCAATGATGTACTGGAGATGAATATTTTCATTTTCAATTCCCTCATCCATCAGTGTCTTTATAGCTTCATCAACGAGTTCTTTGAATACACTTTCCACCTCATCCTTTGAAATATCTTTTGCCGATCTAAGTACAGGTCTAACAAAGTCATGCCTTATATCGGAGACTATCAAGCCAAGAGCAGAAAATAGACCCGGATTAATTGGAACAATGACTTCACCAATTCCAAGCTCATTTGCTATTTCTGCGGCATGCAGAGGGCCTGCTCCACCGTGTACGACCATTGTCATTTTTCTGGGATCGTATCCCCTTTCAAGAGAAACAATTCTCAACGCTCTGATCATGTGTGTGTTTATGATCTTTATGATTCCAGAGGCAGCTTCCACAATATCCATACCCAGTTTTTTCGCTATTTTCTCCTCAAGAGCTCTCCATGAAAGATCAGGATAAATTTTCATCTCCCCGGCAAGGAGACCTTCGGGATTCAACCTTCCGAGAATCAGGTTGGCATCTGTAATCGTGGGGTCCTCACCACCTTTACCGTAACATGCAGGACCGGGATCAGCACCTGCACTGATGGGCCCACACCTGAGGGCACCGGCACGATCCACCCAGGCGATTGTGCCTCCACCAGCCGAGACTTCAGCGAGATCAATAAAAGGATACCTGACCGGATATCCACTTCCTTTAATTATTCTGCCTGCATGAACAACGCCACCAACTTCGTACTCTGTCACAACATCCGGAGTCCCGTCAATCACAGCTCCTGCCTTGGCGGTTGTGCCGCCCATGTCGAAACTCAAAAGATTCTTAATCTGGAGAGTCTTTCCGAGAAAAGAGGCAGCGACCACACCAGCTGCGGGACCCGACTCGATTGTGGCAGCAGGCATCCTTTCTGCCATGTCTATGGTTGTCAAACCTCCATTGGATTGCATGACATAAAAAGGTGCACCTATTCCGAGGGAATGAATCTCTGAATGTAGATTCTCAAGATACCTCGAAACAACCGGAATCAGTATTGCATTGACCACTGTGGTACTCGTCCTCTCGTACTCTCTGTACTCCGGGTCAACTTCATGAGATGCGACGATCACTACACCCGGAAGTTTTTTCTTCAGGTATTCTACTGCTCTTTTCTCATTCTGGGGATTAGCATAGGAATGAAGAAAGGAGACGGCGACAGTTATCACTTTTTCCTCTTTTATTTTTTCGATTATGGGATCAAGTTCGCGGGTATTCAGCTCTTTTATAACCGTACCATCAAAAAGTGTGCGTTCGTCAACAGTAAACCTGAATTTTCTGGGAATGAGTGGTGCAGGTCTTTTGAAAAACAGGTTGTAGAGCTCTGCGCGCTTCTGCCTGCCTATTTCGACGACATCTCTGAAGCCCTTCGTTGTAATAAGTGCACCTTTAGGTATCTCAAGTCCCTTCTGCCCAAGAAATAGATTTGTACCAATAGTTGTTGAATGTACTATCTGGCGTATCTCACCGGGATATCTATCCCGTAATTTGACGATGGAATTTATAACACCTGTCTGGGGGTTTGTGGGCGTTGAAGGGACTTTGACATTTTTCACCTCCAGCGAGACCTCATCAAAGGCGACGAGGTCTGTAAATGTTCCCCCTATATCCACACCTACTCTATACCTATGCATGAATTTCTTATAATTTTGCAATAAAGAATTGTCAACAATTCCATGATGCCAATACACCTGATATGTAAGAAGGTCATTGAGTAAAGATAAGTTTAGAAAACTGGAGACTTAAAATTCTTGTTTTATTGTGAATTTTTAATCAAATGCCTATTTTGAAATCACTTTGAATGCAATACACATGCAGATTTCAACACGAGGGTTCGGAATTACCAGTGGTAACACCGATTATATTCACGCTGTTTTAAATTTTCCCCATCCACCTGAGAGAAAATCCGCTTACAGATTTTCCTCCGACTTTCCAGGGGATTGAGGACTGCTCTTTCACCCCTTTAATCCTTCCCCACAGAAATAATGTCTTGCAGAACATTGAAATAAACATCATTCCTGTAGATTAGAACGACGGGAATCTTATCGTGACGCATTAGTACTATGGAGAAAGGTAAAAATTACATTTTCCCGAAGCTTTTTGAGCAGCCTATTTTCTATCGAGAGGGGGGCGAAAAATAATTTACAAGTAGTTACCTTCCCTTTTCTTTG
>CAZNDM010000088.1:0-12649 GCA_964571845.1 uncultured bacterium
GAGTGAGGGAAGGGTGACAAAACCCCCAACCCGCGTTTCTCTGTCAAAATCTGCTCTTTTTGCCCCCCTCCTTAATCCTCCCCCGCGAAGCGGGGGAGGGGTTGTCAGGTGTTTTCCAACATATTGCAAAGCGGTATGCGAGAAAGGTCATCATCAACCCCCCGCTGTGCGGGAGGGGAACATCACCCATCCCCCCTCCCACGAAGTGGGAGGGGATAAAGGGGAGGGTAACAAAACCCCAACCCGCGTTTCTCTGTCAAAATCTGCTCTTTTGTCCCCTCCTCAATCCCCCCGTAACATGAAATGTTGCGGGGGAGGAGTTTGAGGGCGAGCCCTTCCCCACAGGACATCCGTCCTGTGGTAGAGTAGGTTGATAAGTTCCTCCCATAGTGCTGATGTATTCTGGGGAAACGGTGAGTGTCTTCCCACAGTACCAAACGCTCTGGAAAAGAAAGTTAAAAAAATTGTATATCCTTTTTCCCAAAGTTTTTTATGGACACCTTCTCGCTGTTCATTTGACATTGTGTTTTGTGATTAATAAAATCTGACCACTATGAGACGCTGGATTTTACCTTTAATAGCCCTTCTTCTTCAGGCCTGCGGCTCAAAGGGAGAGATAGGGGTAAAGGTTTACCCTCAAAAGCCCGGTGCAGGCGATAAAATTACCTTCAAATGGTCAAAACCTGTGAGCGGTTTCCTCTGGGTACAGGAGTATTCAGGAGACCCACCGGTTTACAGAAAAATTCAGATTTTCCCTCTCACCGGGCAAAAAGAGTTTGCAATTGAAACAGACACTTCAACCTTTCTCGTTTTTTACGCCCTCGAAGATACCGTTGAAAAGAAGTTTCTCACAAAGGGATGGGAAAAGCTTCCTCTATACATCAACAATGTGCCTGACCCGAGAGCGTTTTACATTCTTGTCCTGAACGAGATGATTGAGCCCGATTCAGTCCCGGAAGACCTGAAACAATCATGTTATTTGAGAGGATTCTTTCTTGAAAACAGAACCCTGAAAGAAGGCGTATCTGAATTTGACTCCTGCAACCTTTCGAGGTTTATGACTGCCTACACGATCCTGCACGATTCATCACTTGCAAATAAGTTTTACAGTGCACTAAAAGGGAAACATCGAATCTATGCGGACATGATCTTATGTTCTCTTTCCCCTTCAGGCAGGATTCGCAGAGATCCAGAAAGTTTCAATAGATTCTGGCATATTTATAAAACGAGCCGTGACGCGAGAAAAATTGTCAGATCCGTCAGATTGTTCAGATGGTACATAACAAATTATTTCAGACAGGCGGGAAATTTCGACCTTTACAAAAATTACATCGATTCACTGGATCATCTCACACTTTACGATTTTTATGTGATGGAGGACGAAGCCGTATATCCGGTTGTGGACACAGAGAAGTTGTCATTTATTCTTGCAAAAAAGAGAGAAATCCTTTTTGATCCCGTGCTTTCGAGATGGGATTTTGCCTTCAGAATGAGGAAACCCGAGGATTTCCAGCGTGTGCTTCAAACGAATATAAACGATTACATCAAAAACCTCTCGAGACTGTATCTTGCAGAAAAGTCCTACAGGACCGCGTATGACACCCTGATGAAATTTATTGACAATAAGGATCTCTTTACGCTGTGGGCAGAGGATCTGATACTTTACGGTGAAATCGCATTACGAGTCGGCCGTATAGATGAGGCAGAGAGGGCGCTTTCCATAGCATTGTATTTTCACAGGGATACCACGGCGTTGAAATACTTAAAGGAGTTATGGCAAAAATCCGGCATTGAAACCGAATTTAAAAACTATCTTGAATCCCTGAAGATAAAACTGGATAAGGAACTCCCGCGTGCGCCTGAATTTACTGTTACAACACTTGATGGAGAGAAAATAAGCCTCAAGGAGCTCAAGGGTAAACCGGTTGTTCTCAATTTCTGGGCAACATGGTGCAGTCCCTGCAGAAGGGAGATTCCGGAATTGAACGAGCTCGCCAGAAAATACAGGGACAGAGCCATATTTCTTGCTTTCACAGATGAGGACGAAATGAGGGTCAAAAAATTTCTCGAAAATCAACCTTTTGAGTACAAAATTGTTGTCAGGTCAAAAGATGTGAGAAAATTGTATCATGTAAATGCCTTTCCCACTCACTTTGTAGTTTCACCTGCGGGTTATATTGCGTTTAAACAGGTGGGCTACATTCCGGGAACAGCAAAGAGGCTGGAAAGTGTTTTGCAGACATTTTTGAAATAGGTCAGAAAGGCTGCTACTTTGCCCGCAGCTCTTCTTTGAGGAACCTGCCCGTAATGGATTTTTTAGATTTTGCAATAGTTTCTGGTGGGCCCTCGGCGACAACCGTGCCTCCCTTATCCCCACCTTCTGGACCGAGATCAATGATCCAGTCCGCTGATTTTATGACATCGAGGTTGTGTTCGATCACGAGCACGGTGTTGCCTCGATCCACGAGTTTTTTTAGAACATTAATGAGTTTTTTGACATCTTCAAAGTGGAGACCGGTGGTGGGTTCATCGAGAATGTAAAGGGTTCGCCCGGTTGCCACCTTTGATAGCTCTTTTGCGAGTTTCACCCTCTGCGCTTCCCCGCCAGAAAGGGTCGTAGCTGGCTGACCGAGTTTTATGTAACCAAGTCCCACCTCCTTTAGCAGTTTCAGTTTACGCTCTATCGGTGGAATGTCCTTGAAAAGTTCGTAAGCTTCGTCAACGCTCATTTCGAGGACATCGGCTATGGATTTTCCTTTGTACTTAACCTCAAGGGTTTCCCTGTTGTATCTTCTGCCTTTGCAAACCTCGCACGGTACATAGACATCGGGCAGGAACTGCATTTCGATTCTAACAAATCCCTCTCCCTGACAGGCTTCGCACCTTCCTCCTTTTACATTGAATGAAAAGCGTCCAGGGGCATAACCTCTCATTTTTGCCTCAGGTAGCGATGCAAAGAGTTCTCTTATGGGTGTGAAAGCAGATGTATAAGTTGCAGGATTGGATCTCGGCGTTCTGCCGATCGGAGACTGGTCAATATCCACAACTTTGTCAATAAACTCAACACCCAGTATTTCATCGTGCTCGCCCACATCCACCCTCGAGTTGTAAAAGTATCTCATCAATGCATTTTTCAAAGTATCCTGAACGAGCGTGGATTTTCCTGAGCCAGAGACACCTGTTACAACGACGAACAAACCAAGGGGTATTCGCACAGTTATGTTTTTCAGATTGTTTGCTCGCGCCCCTTTAATTATCAGCCACTTATCAGACGGCTTTTTCCTCGCCGGTGGAACTGGAATCTTCTTTTTACCAGAAAGGTATTTCCCGGTCAGAGATTTGTTACTCTTTTTAATCTTTTCAGGTGAGCCTGTGGCGACAACGAATCCACCCTTTTCTCCTGCTCCCGGTCCAAGATCAATGACGAAGTCGGCATGTTCGATCGTGTATTTGTCGTGTTCGACCACAATGACAGTATTCCCCAGGTCACGGAGCTTTAAAAGGGTGTTAACAAGTCGTGCCGTGTCCCTTGGATGCAATCCAATTGTAGGTTCGTCAAGCACATACAGGACACCTGTCAGTCCGGACCCGATTTGAGTTGCAAGCCTCACCCTTTGATCTTCTCCTGCTGACAGTGTCTCTGTAGGACGATCCAGTGTGAGGTAATCGAGTCCCACATCCAGCAGAAATCCAAGTCTTGCCTTTATCTCTTTGAGGATCTGTCTGGCAATTATTGCTGCTCTCCCTGTGGGTTTGAATTCATTGAAAAATTCATAGGCTTCTTTGATGTTCATCCGTGTGATGTCGTGTATGGATTTTCCATCAATTTTCACTGACAGGGCTTCCCTTTTCAGTCGGGAACCGCCACATACGGGACAGGTTTTCTTTACCATGTAGCTTTCAATTTCATTTTTTACCCAGTCAGATTCTGTACTTCTGTACCTTCGCCAGAGCTGTGGAATTATGCCCTCGTAAAAATAGTAATCGGATTCGAACTCGTCTGAATTCAGGGTGTATTCACGGGGGTTCTCGGTACCGTAGATGATAACATTTCTGAATTCCTCTGGCAGCTCCTTCCAGGGTTTGTTCAGGTCAACATTGTAAATTGAGGCGAGTCTTTCGAGCTTTGCTTCGACAAAGGGATTGGGGACTCCCCAGGGCTTTATTGCCCCTTCATAAATGGAGAGATCGGGATTGTTTATGAGAAGATCCGGGTCAATCTCGTATTTTACACCAAGTCCGTTACAGGCAGGACATGCCCCATAGGGTGAGTTGAATGAAAAAAGCCGCGGCTCAGGATCGGGCATGGAGAAACCACAAATCGGACACATCAGCTTTTCACTGAATATCTCTTCCTCGCCATTTTCATAAACCACAGTCACAAGTCCATCAGAAACCTTGAGAGCCTGTTCAACAGAATCTGCAAGTCTCGATCTTATCCCCTCTTTCAGCTTTATCCTGTCAACTATAATTTCGATAGTATGGTTTTTGTACTTTTCAAGCTCAGGAACTTCTTCGAGCCTGTAAACCTTACCGTCAACGCGTACCCTGACAAATCCAAGCTTCTGAATTCTTTCAAAGAGATCTTTGAACTCCCCCTTTCTCCCTCTGACCATGGGTGCCAGTATCTGTATTTTTTCTCCGTGCCTGTGTTGCATAATAACATCAACGATTTCGTCCACTGTCTGAGACTTAAGGGGAACATCGTGCTCCGGACAGTGGGGGACACCTATTCTTGCGAACAAAAGCCTGAGATAATCGTAAATTTCAGTAACAGTTGAAACTGTTGACCGTGGATTTTTGGCTGCTTTTCTTGGCTCAATAGCAATTGCAGGGGATAAACCTTCAATGAGATCCACATCAGGTTTTTCCATCAAACCCAGAAACTGACGCGCATAGGCTGAGAGGGATTCCACATACCTCCTCTGTCCCTCAGCATAAAGGGTGTCAAACGCGAGCGAGGATTTCCCGGATCCTGAGAGTCCGGTGATCACGACAAACTTATCCCTCGGGATCTCCAGACTGATGTTCTTCAGATTATGTACTCTTGCTCCACGGACGATGATTTTTTCTGCGGGCATAAGGGGATTATTTTATGGAAATTTCTCCAACTGGCAAGCCCGCCATGTGAAACTGATCGAAAAAATTGCTTCGGGGAAAGGGAAAATTCAGTTTTTCTCTCCACAGCATAAGTGCTGTGGGAGCGTTCAGGGGTCCATTTCCGCGCCGCTTCGCGGCGCGGTAGGGGGAGATTGGAAATGGTCCCTCCTATTTCTTGGGAGGGGGCGTGAGTGATCTCTCCGGTAAGTGGCAGGAATTTGTAAGTGTTTTTTCAAGTGGAAGGAAATGGTGGCAACTTCCCGGACTTTTCTCAGGCTCAAACTCCTCTACACAAGACAGATGTTTTGCAGGAGAACATCTGCCCCCACAAGACAGATGTCTTGTGGGGCGAACTTACCTTCAAACCCCTCTCCCCGAAACATGAAATGTTGCGGGGGAGGATTAAGGAGGGGGCAGAAAGAGCTGATTTTGACAGAGAAAAGCAGGTGGGGGTTTTGTAGCTCTCCCCCTAATCCCCTCACACTTCGTGAGGGCGGGTACGATTGGTAATTCCCTCCCACATAGCAGAATAAGAAAGTGTAAGATAGACTTACTTACAGCGAGAGAGAAACTTGGCGGTGAACTTTCCCCAGAATGAAAATCACTCCCTGTAAAGACCCTTTCAGCCCATTCCCTATGCCTGTTTTTAAACCTTTAACAAAAGATCCTGGTTGGTGTCGATCAAGAACCCTTATAATTTTTCGAAAACTTTAAGAGCGGAGGTCAATAGGTGAGGAAAATTGTTTTTCTTACAATAATCACACTGGGACTTTCATTTGCAGCAAGCTCCAGAATCGGCTTTGTGGACATGAAAAAAATTGCCAACAGTTATTACGACCTCAGAGAGGCAAAAAGAGAACTGAACGCAAAAGTAAGAGAATGGCAGGCAAAGAGAGACAGCATCAAGGCATCTCTTGATAGTCTTGAGAATGCATTCTACAAGCAACTTCCAATGATGACAGCCGACGAAATTCTTCGTAAACAGGAAGAAATCAGTTTGCTGAGAAAGGAGTACAACGATTTTATCAAAAAGATATGGGGAAAGAACGGTGAGCTTGAGAAATACACTCAAAGACTCGTTGATCCCTACGCTGAAAGGGTCAAGGAGGTGATCGCCAGAATAGCCGATGAAATGGGATACTCCGCAATCCTCGACAGATCGGACGAAAAGATCCTGTTTGTTAGATCAGAAGACGATATCACACAGATCGTTCTGGATGAGCTCAACAAAGGTGCTGTCGCAACAGCTGTTTCCCGTAAAAAGGTACTTGCCGTAATTCCGTTCAAAGAGTTAAATGCAGATGCCCATTCAGCAGGTCTGGGGAGTAAGATTCAAACTGCTGTTTATAATGGATTTAAGGGAAGCTCAAAATTCGACCTACGGGATATACAGCAGGTCAACAGGGTTGTTCACGGACAGGGCATAAAATCTTATGAAAATATGAGCTTCAACATAGCCCTAAATGTCGCTCAGGAGGTATCTGCTGACTATTTTGTCTTCGGTGCAGTGAAACTTGAAGGTGAAGAAATTTCACTCAATGTTTACCTTTACAGAACAGCTGACGGTAAAAAAATTGCTGAACAGTCATCTAAATTTAGAAACGACGACCTTGAAATCGCAACAAAATGCGGTGAGCTTGCTCACATCCTCACGCTCAAGTTTAAAGACTAATTCAAAACGAGAATTTTCATCTTTTTGTTCCGTGTTTTTACGAAATAAATGCCGCTTGTAGTCAGTTTGAAAGTCCACCTCCTCACTCTATGAGCCGATTTAACAAGTCTTCCTGTTATGTCAAACACCTCGACATCCGATGGCTCTCTCAGCCGAATTAAAAATCTCCCATCTGTCGAGACCACAGGCGATACATCAATTCTACCGGAAACCTCACTGTTACTTTCACCCACACCGGGTATCAAACTGCCACCAGATATCAGGAAAAATGTTCCACCGGTTGAACCAATTCTCTGAGTCCCTCCACCCACATCGTCAAATCCGTCGCCATTAACATCTTTAACACCAAGAACTGTGAAAAATTTACCATCACCCTGGAAACTCCAGAGCAGGCTACCTGACGCACCATCAAACACACAGAGTGTATGGTCAAAAGACCCTGCAATCACTTCATTTCTTCCGTCATTGTTCAAATCAGAGAGACCCGACACGGTCCACACATCTCCCCCACAGTAATGGCGCCAGATCTCACGCCCTGTCGCCCCTGAAAGCGTAACTACAAAGCTTCCCCATGAACCCACAGCAAAATCGTTAATACCATCACCATCAATATCACCTATGTCGGCAATTTTCATCACGATGTAGCCGATACTGGTACTCCAGATCACACTTCCATCCACTCCGCTCAGAGCAATAACCACATTCCCCCAGTTTCCAGCAACAATATCGTTGACACCATCTCCGTTCAGATCACCCGTGGCTGTAACCCACCACACATCACCACCAGTATCGTATGACCAGATAAGGGAACCTCCAGCTGCGGGATTGCCGCTGATCAGGTAAACATGGTGGTCCCGTGTACCATTACCACCTGCACCTGCTACGATGTCCGGATACCCATCTCCATTGACATCCTGTACAGGATCAACAGATATTACGGCATCATTTGCCTGGAATCTGAAAAGAATGGATCCTGTGGCACCGTCAAATACATACACACATCTCGGTCCCATTGTGCCACTGTTCCATCCACCTGCCCCGGCAATCACCTCCGGCACACTGTCTCCTGTAACATCACCAAGTGTATCCACTGAGTAAATCCAGCCCCCATGTCCATCCTCGATCTTTGTGTCGTAGTACCAGACGACATTTCCACTCACTCCTGAGATAGCATAAACAGACCTGTCCCCCCATGCGCTACCGTGGATTATGTCAGGATAATTATCACCATCGAGATCCCGCGAAACAGCAAGACCACCTTCACCCCAGCCCCCACCTATGTCCCTGATCCAATGAGGAATCCCCTCACCATAACTGTTTCCCTTGATAGCAAAAAGATTTGGCCCACTTACACCGGCATCGTAGGAATCAAACACAACAACCGGAACACTATCAATCGGATCAAAATACCACACAGCTGAAACCACATTGTCTTCACCCTGAAAACTCCACAGGAGTTCCCCACCATGGAAAGAACCAGGTTCCCTCACACTCCCCAGAAGAACAACCTGTCCTGGAGAATGCGGATCATTTGTAAAAATCCACAGAGTGTCAACAATGTAGCCGGGAAAAGAAGGCACAAAGAAAATCACCATACTGTCACTTCCCCCAGGAGGCAGGATTGCTGGCACATACCCGGCATAAAAGTTATCTGACCCAAATCTCAGACTGTCTATCCTCAAAAGTGTGTCCCCGCCGTTTGACACATTTAAAGTTCCTTTTTTAATGCCTCCGGAGAAGTTCTCACCAAAAGAATACAGAGTATCAGACACAATTAAAACAGGTCCACTCAATACGCCTCTACCATGCAGGACAACACTTATCTCAGGCTCGTCTGGATCGTTACTGTAAAAAGTCAAAATTCCGCTGAATTCCCCTGTATCAGGTGGATTAAAAACCACGGTTACATTCTCCTCTGAATGAGGGAGCACGCTGTCCGGATAGCTTGAAATTTCAAAAACTGGATTTGTGCATACCAAGGAATCTAATCTGAGAACCCCGTCTCCGGTATTGAATACGGAGATTAAACTCGAGCAGGTGTCACCCACAGACACAGGCGGGAAGATCAAACTATCAGCAGGTATATGGATGTCTGGAGTTCCGCCTCCGGTTACATCAATTTCAAAGAAAGCCCAGCCAGATGAGAAATTTGGATTTTTAGCCACTATCCACAGGTGAGCTCCATCCCACGCTGCACCTGTAGGGTTTGCTCCCGGCGACGAAAATGAGTTTATAACCTGACCTGAAGTTGTATCTATCTGATAGACCATATTTCCATAATAGTCCACCATCCAGATAGTGTTTCCATCAAAGGCAAGACCCCAGGGCTGATCATCCGGAGCAGGCAGGGTCTTTAAAACAGTGTCTCTCGAAACTCTGTAGAGCATTCCATCCGGATTATAGTAAGCTGAAACCCACAACTTCTCACCATCATGCGTTAAACCAGCCATGTAATGCACCGGTGTGGTAAAGGAATCGAGAATGGAACCCGTCGTATCCAGTACATATATGTGGTGATCACTACCCATGTAATGATGAAGAAAATAAAGACGCCCATCGCTATAGGCGAGACCATAACAGTCGTCTCTTGGCGCCGGAAGTGTATCCCGGATCCTACCATCAGATGTATCAATCTTGAAAATGTAGATGTCATTACCACTTGCATATAAACCTGACCAGAGAAATCCTGCCCCAAAAGCAAGTCCTCCGGACCTTCTTGGTGCTTCAAAAACCCTGACAACTGTCTGGGAAATCAGAGTACCGGATAAAAGAATTGATAAGAAAACTGATCTAAGCATAATTCACCTCCGTCTCTTCATAGTCTATTGGCGGAGAATAAGCCTTTCAAATTGCACGGATTTACCGCTATTTTTCGGGAGATTTGGGTTGCGGAATTTGAAAATACCGGGGCTGAGCCTTAACATATTTATCAGCTCTTTCTGAATAAAAATCCAGGGGATCTGAAAATCCTTAAATCCATTTCGCTTTTTAATTTAAAAATCCATTAGGAGGAGTGTTTGAAATGGTTGAATCTGAGATCAGGGATTTAATAAAAAAAGAGAATGTAGAAGCTGTAAGGCTGTGGTTCGTTGACATTCTCGGCCAGATAAAGGGTTTTTCAATCTCCGTGTCCGAGCTCGATCGTGCCCTCGATGAAGGTATTGGCTTCGACGGGTCTTCAGTTGAAGGCTTTGTCAGAATAGAAGAATCCGATTTAATCGCCAGGCCTGACCTCGATACCTTTTTCGTCCTGCCATGGGATGTGGGTGGTGTCAAAACCGCTGTTATGCTCTGCGATATTTATTACCCTGATGGAAGACCTTTTGAATCAGATCCCCGCTATGTTCTTAAGAAAAACCTCGAAAGAGCTGCCCAGAAAGGGTTTACTTACTATGTCGGTCCCGAGCTTGAATATTTCTATTTCCCTTCAGACAAGGAGCCCATACCTCTGGATAAAGAAGGATACTTTGATGTCTTTCCTTTTGACGAAGCATCAAATGCCAGAGAAGAGACCTTTAGAGTGTTAAAAGCAATTGGAATTGAGCTTGAAGCAATCCATCACGAGGTTGCCAATTCCCAGCACGAAATTGACTTCAGGTACAAAGACGCCCTGAAGATGGCAGATCAGCTTATCATCACCAAGGCAATTGTAAAAGAAGTTGCCCGCAGACACGGACTATATGCAACATTTATGCCAAAACCTATTTTCGGCATGAACGGAAGTGGACTCCATGTGCACCAGTCTCTGTTCAAAGGTGATGAAAATGCATTCTATTCACCTGATGATCCTTACAACCTTTCTGATGTGGGGAAGGGATTCCTCGCAGGCTTACTCACCCATGCAAGAGAAATTACGGCAGTAACAAATCAATGGGTAAACTCGTACAAAAGGCTGGTCGTTGGTTATGAGGCTCCTGTTTATATCTCCTGGGGAAGGAAAAACAGGTCAGCCCTTGTTAGAGTCCCGGCTTTCAAACCCCAGAAGCATAAATCCTGCCGACTTGAATACAGATCACCGGACCCTGCAACAAACCCATACTTTGCATTCTCAGTGATGCTCGAAGCAGGACTCAAAGGCGTCGAAAAACAGTATCCACTGCCGGACCCAATCGAGCAGGATATCTACCATCTCAGCGAGGAAGAAAAAGAAAAACTGGGAATTGACTCACTTCCCGGAAACCTTTATGCAGCAATTCAGGAGATGGAGAAGAGCGAGGTCGTGAAAGAGGCACTCGGAGAGGTTGTTTTTGAGAAATACATCAAAAACAAAAAGGCTGAGTGGGAGGCTTACAGGACCCAGGTAACGGATTACGAGATTAAAACCTATCTGCCGAAGTTGTGAGAGCGTACAACAGGGTGGTCGGGGAGTTCGTAGAACTCCCCGACCACCCTTCAAGAATCGTCAGTCTCGCACCAAGCATCACTGACGCCCTCTTTAGACTCGGCGTCCAGGACAAAATCGTCGGACTCTCCGGATTCTGCCACAGACCTCCTGAAACCAGAAAATACCCGAAAGTCGGATCATACCTTTATGTCAACTACAAAAGGCTCGACAGCCTCTCCCCTGATCTCGTTATAACGACCGGCGGAATCGAAACAAAAATAGCTAAAGAACTTTTTGAAAAGGGATACCCCGTATTCTCCATACCTCTACCTGCAGATCCGTGGGAAATCCTATCCGGAGTGCACCTGCTGGGTGTGATTCTGAAAGTTCAGGACAGGGCGAGAGAGCTTATTCACGGAATTGAAAAGAAATTTTTGAGTCTTAAAGGAATTTTTAACCTGAAGGTGTATGTGGAGATAGATCTCGGCGATCCGATAACAGTTGGTGGCCCAAGCTATATCAGCGCAGGACTGAACTGGATGGGGCTAAAAAATATCTTCAGCGATAAAGACAGCGCTTATTTTGTGCCTAATGACAGTGAGATTATCAGGAGTCGCCCTGACATAATACTCTATGATCCAAAACCCCATAAGGTGCCAACATTCGAAGAGGTCAAGGAAAAACTAAAAAACAGGGGAATTTTGCTGGATAGAACCAGCCTGATTGTAACACAGGGGGACTGGCTTGCCCACTATGGCCCTTCCTTCCTTGATGTTATCCTTCCAGATATTGCAGACAGGATAAAAAAATTGATCACTTAAAACCGGAAAAATCCTGAAGCCCGCGAACGTGGAGATTTTATCCGCCTTTTGCTGTATGACATGAGAAAAAATAGAAATGGTGTAGCTCTCCCCGCTAAGCGAGGTGAGACACGATAAACATGACAGTATCCTGAAACAGATGCAAAGATAGTTTTAACCTCTTCCAGACCTGAAAGTACATGAAAAATAAATCCCACCGGGGGTTCGAAAAAATTCCTTTGGAGTAAATGATCACATAATTTTTTAACTTCCTCCCCGTAGCGTTTAGTACTGTGGGGAAGATATTCACCGTCCTTCTCGGCCAGAATATGTTAGCACTGTGTGGGACACTTCTCAATCTCTTCTCCACAAGACGGATATCCTGTGGTGAAAAACTCGCCTTTAAACCCCTCCCCGCAACATGAAATGTTGCGGGGACAAACCCACCTTCAAACCCCTCCCCCACAACATGAAATGTTGTTGGGACGAACTCGCCTTCAAACCCCTCCCCCGAACCTCGAAGAGGTTTGGGGGAGGATTAAGGAGGGGGCAGAAAGAGCTGATCTGACAGTGAAAAGCGGGTGGGGGTTTATTGCCCTCCCCTTAATCCCCTCCCACTTCGTGGGAGGGGAGTTGTGTGTGGACACTCCCACTTCGTGGGAGGGGAGTTTGCAGGTAACTCTTTCTACTTCGTGAAAGGGGCGGTTGTAGGTAATTACCTGCCACGAGTGGGGGGGAAAGACTGAGTGTGAC
>CAZNDM010000089.1:0-9718 GCA_964571845.1 uncultured bacterium
TGGGTGGACTTCGGCAAGTGGGAAAGGTGTTTGTTGGTGGGTTCTCCCGCAAGCGGGAGGGTTGTTTGTGGGGGTCCCTCCCGCAAGCGAGAGAGGAGTTAATGGGCAGGTTTTCCTGTATGCACTATTGGAAGTGGTAGATAAATTCCCCCGCAAATGGGAGGGTAGTGAACAACTTCTCCTGCAGAGCGGGAGTGGAAATAGTGAGTGATCTTCTGCCGCGAGCAGTAGAGATCGTTGGTGAATCTTTCCTGTTCGCATGATGGAGAGATATAAGCCTGACAGTTCGTGATAAGGGATGTGCGGGACGCTTTGATGGAGGAGCAAATAATAAAATCGAAACCTGATACTCCGTGATGAGATGTTGTAGATACCTTTTTCTCACGCTGCTTCGTGTTGTGAGAGGAATAGTCGGCATCCCACAGATCATTTTTGACTCGTTACATGAATGTAAGATGAATCTGTCATTTTGCCGCTGCTTTATTCCGTTAGCATACACCCTGTAAACATACCCCGTTTAGTAAATTTTTAAATTCCATTCCCGCTCTCACTGCAAAAATTTCGGAATTCCACCGTCCACCCTCGACTTTTTCTCATTGCTTTGCATATACATTCGTTTTATAATTTCACAGCTTGCTCTCCGTTAAAAGTCAGCAAAAATCCCGGGAGATTAGAAATGGATAAAATTGAATTGGTACGGTATATTGCCAGACTGTCTGCTATAAAACTCACTCCCGAAGAGGAGGAGAAGTTTTCAAAACAGTTTGCAAAGATTATCGAATACTTCAACACACTTAACGAGCTCGAACTCGGTGAAGTGGAGCCGGTTTTCTCCGCTTTGCCACTTAAAAATGTTATGAGAAATGACAAAGTTGTATCCAGAAATCCGGAAAAAATTATGAAAAACGCTCCTGACGAGGAAGAAAACTACTTCAAGGTGCCAAAAACAATATGAAAATCGAAGACTTCAGCATATTTGAGCTTTCATACCTTTTGAGAAAAAGGCAGATAAGAGCCACTGAAATCGTCGAGCGATACCTGAGCAGGATCGAGGAGCAAAACGGAAAATTAAATGCATACATAACAGTCAACGAAAATGCACTCGATGAGGCGAAAAAAATCGACGAGCTGATCTCCCGCGGTGAGGCAATACCACCCTATGCTGGCATCCCCATCGCTGTTAAAGACAATATAAACATCGAGGGAATGGAAACCACATGCGCCTCGGAAATATTGCGTGGATATGTTGCAACCTATGACGCAACGGCTGTCAGAAAGCTGAGGGAGAAGGGCTTCATTTTCCTGGGGAAAACCAACATGGACGAGTTTGCCATGGGCTCAAGCACGGAGTTTTCAGCCTTTGGACCAGCGAGGAATCCTCATGATCCTGATAGAGTGGCTGGAGGAAGCAGTGGCGGCTCAGCGGTTGCAGTTGCCGCAAAAATGGCACACGCTGCCCTCGGATCCGATACAGGTGGCTCCATCAGACTACCTGCATCTTTCACCGGAGTTTACGGACTTAAACCAACTTACGGCAGGGTCTCAAGATTTGGACTCGTTGCATACGCCTCATCACTCGATCAGATTGGACCCATAGCTCGCAATGTAGAAGACATCGCAATCCTGCTGTCAGTGATCTCCGGATGGGATGAAAAGGATTCCACAACTTCAACGATGCCAGTTTCGGACTTTTTTGAATACATATTCGAAAATCGTGAAAAAGAATCATACCGAATCGCCCTTCCAGAGGAATACTGGGGTGAAGGACTTTCAAATGAAGTTAGAGAAGTCCTTGAAGAATTCCTGGGTTTTCTCAGGATGAACCTCTTCAAGCTTGAGAAGGTTTCTCTGCCACATACGAAGTACGCAATTCCTGCTTACTACATCATAGCCACAGCCGAAGCGAGTTCCAACCTTGGTCGATTCGACGGTGTGAGATACGGTCAGAGAGAACCGGGGAGGACATTTCGCGAGATGATCGAGAACACCAGGGGAAAATTCTTTGGTGAAGAAGTAAAAAGGCGTATTTTGCTCGGTACTTTTGCACTTTCAACCGGTTACTATGAAGATTACTATCTCAGGGCCCAGAAGGCGCGCACCCTTATAATCAATGATTTTAAAAAGGTCTTTGAGGAATACGATTTCGTGCTCGCCCCCACTTCGCCAACACTCCCATTCAAAATTGGTGAAAAAGTGGAAGATCCCCTGAAAATGTACCTGTCGGACATCTTTACCGTCTCTCCCAACCTTGCGGGTCTCCCTGCCCTTAATATCCCGGTGGGTTTCAGCAACGGACTACCCGTTGGAATTCAACTCATAGGGAACTACTTCAGTGAGAACAGAATGCTGAAGTTCGCATATTTCATCGAAAAGGAGTACGGGAGATGATGGATGTTGTCATAGGCCTTGAGGTTCATGTACAGCTCAAGACGAAATCAAAGATATTCTGCACATGTTCAGCGGAATACACGAAAGATATTCCACCGAACACGCACATCTGTGAGGTATGCACGGGTCAGCCGGGCGCACTTCCTGTTTTTAACCAAAAGGTTCTCGAATATGGAATTTTACTTGCGCTTGCCACCGGTGGAGAGATAAGCCCGATCATCAGATTTGAGAGAAAAAATTATTTTTATCCTGACCTTCCAAAGTCTTACCAGATCTCTCAGTATAGAGCTCCCCTCTCTCACGGTGGCTTTATTGAGCTGAAGAGCGGTAAAAAAATAAGACTCGAAAGGATTCACATGGAAGAGGACGCCGGAAAACTCGTTCATGTGGCAGGAGAGACATTTGTTGATTTTAATCGGGCAGGAGTCCCCCTTCTTGAGATTGTGACAAAGCCAGACATCTCCTCACCTGATGAAGCCGTTGAATTTCTGATGCTTCTCCGGGAAACAGTCAGGTATCTCGGCATATCAGACGGGGATATGGAGGAAGGCTCTTTGAGGTGTGATGCAAATATTTCGTTGAAACCCGAGGGCTCATCCGAGCTTGGCACAAAGGTTGAGATTAAAAACATCAACTCCTTCAAATTTGTAAAAAGGGCGCTGGAGTTTGAAATTGAAAGACAGTCCGATATACTGAAATCCGGTGGCACGGTGGTTCAGGAAACCCGGCTATTCAATGAGGCAAAGGGAATCACAGAGAGCATGAGGACAAAGGAAGAGGCACACGATTACAGGTATTTCCCGGACCCTGACCTTGTGCCCATTGAGATCACTGAAGACCTGATCACCAGAATAAAAGAGGGTCTCGTTGAGCTTCCCATAGCTAAATACAGGAGATTTATTAAGGAATACGGCTTAAATGACGAAAGAGCTAGTATTTTAAAATCGGATCTCTACCTTGCAAACTTTTTTGAGGAAACTGTGAGGATTGCGGGGAACCCGGACAAAGTTGCCAACTGGTTAACAGTTGAGGTTACAGGAATTCTGAGGGATCTCGGAATGGAGCTGAAAGAATCCAGTCTGACACCTGGGAGTTTCGCATCAATGCTCAGGCTACTTTTCGATGGCAAAATAAACAGGGTTGTTGCCAAAACAGTTTTGAAGAAAGCAATTGCGAGTGGTGAGGATCCTATCCAGATAATTGAACAGGAAGGGCTTTTACAAACTGAGGTCGATCTCCAGCCAGTGGTTGAGGAGATCCTCAAAACCCATGGAGAGCAGGTTAAGGATTATTGTCGTGGAAAAGAGAAGTTGATTTCTTTTTTCATTGGTCAGGCTATGAAAAAGACACGGGGCAAAGCCAATCCCGTGGAGTTAAAAAAACTTTTTGAGGAGAAGCTTAAAGATGCCTGCAAGAGTCTGGATTGAGGATCTGTGGAATTATGTCGGCAGGGAAGTTGTGGTCAAAGGCTGGGTGCATCGATTGAGAATACTTGGAGGCATAAATTTTGCCCTCATTCGTGACCGGAGTGGAGTCGTTCAGGTGGTTGACGAGAAAAAACTGCTTTCAAATTTCAGACACGAAAATGTGGTGGAAATCAGTGGTGAAGTGATTGAAGAAAAGAGGGCGCCCGGAGGAATTGAAATCCGACTCAGAGATGCAAAACTCCTTGGCGAGGTTTATTACGAGAGTCATCTTCCGGTTCAGATTTATTCTGATAGAAGTGTTAGTCGTCTGAAGCTCGAAACCCTTTTGAAATACAGGGTTTTAACGCTACGGAATCCCCGACAGAGAGCCATTTTCAGGGTAATGAACACAGTTGTGGACGCCTTCAGAGATTATCTTAAGTCACAGAAATTCACGGAGATACACACCTCAAAGATCGTGGCATCAGCCACAGAAGGTGGCGCAGAGCTTTTCAAGATCGATTACTTTGGCAGAAAGGCATTTCTCGCCCAATCCCCTCAATTTTACAAGCAGATAATGGTGGGGGTGTTTGAACGGGTCTTTGAAGTGGGATTCGTTTACAGGGCGGAAAAGCACGATACACCGAGGCATTTGAATGAATACCTGAGCCTTGATGTGGAAATGGGCTTTATCTCGGGCCTTGATGACCTCCTCGACCTCGAGACAGGTCTTCTGAAACACATTTTCAAAAGGGTCAGGGAAGAAAACGAGGAGGAGCTAAAATTATTCAATGCACAGATCCCTGACATCGAATTTATACCCCGCCTGACGCTGAAAGAGGCGACCGGGATTTTGAAAGAGGAGTTTGGCAAACCTGTTATCGGTCTCGATCTCGACGCAGAGGGAGAAAGACTCATTACGGAGTATGCACGGAAAAAATGGGGAACGGAACTCGTATTTATAACACACTACCCACTGAGCAAACGCCCGATGTACACATATCCTGACCCAGCGAATCCGGAGCTCTCACTGAGTTTTGACCTTATCTTTCGGGGACTTGAGATCACGACAGGTGGACAGAGGATACATAATTACCGGTTGCTCGTTGAAAAGATTAAAGAGCGAGGCTTAAATCCAGATGATTTCTCGTACTATCTTGACGCCTTCAAGTTTGGAATGCCGCCTCATGGTGGATTTGCCATAGGAGCTGAGAGGCTCGTGTCGAGGATTTTGAATCTGCCGAATATAAGGATGGCTTCACTATTTCCAAGGGACAGACATCATCTCTTACCTTAGGTTCCCAAATCGGATAATAAATTTTGTCCCTTTTCCTCTATCACTTTTGACTTCAATTGACCATCCGTGGGCTTCAACGATTTTTTTCACGAGATAAAGACCAATGCCGAGTCCCCGGGTTTTTGTGGTGTAAAACATTTCAAAGATTTTATCAGTGTTATCCTCGAGCCCGGGTCCATTATCTTCAATCTCAATGCCCCGGTCATAAATCTTTATCGATATTCTGTTTGCCCCGGCTTCGATCGAGTTTTTTATCAGATTGTAAAAAACCTGTTCCATCCAGTGGGGATCACAGAAGACACGGGCATTCTCTTCGATCTCAAGGTCAAAGACCGATCCAAACTCTGCCTCAATACTCCTTTTTACTTTATCGATCACGCCTTTTAAGGAACACCTGAGTGCTTTGATCTTCACTGGTCTTGCAATATTTCTAAACTCATTCACGATGGTCATCAACCTTTTTGTCTCTTCCTTTATCACATTTGTAAATTTATCGCTCCCGCATTTTTGCTCAATCATCTGAATAGCCATATTTATTGTGTTCAACGGATTTTTTATCTCATGGGCAATCAACGAGGAAAATGCAGACAGCTCCTGAAATCTTTTCTTCTCAGCCTCCTCTTCTTTTATCCTTGCCTCCATACGAATAATATTCTGATGGAATTTAAATATCCCAAACAGTGCGATCATAAAAATAAGAGTGGAGAACAGCACCAAAGTGATGCCGGTTCTCCTCTGCTTCTTCAGGGTCCTGTCCAGGAATTCCAGGGAATACCCTCCTATCAGGTAAGTTCCCCTGCCGATGTTCACCCTGAACTCAAGTATATCGTGGTCAATAGTCCGAACAATCCGGAGAGTTTCCCGACTCTCCGGTTCAATCGGTAGAAAGAAATCATATTTCGACTGCCAGTACGCAATACTGTCATCGACTACATAGGCAAGGTAGTCAAAATCTCCCGATCCTGTAAGTTCGTCTATTACTCCAGCAATATCTGAGAACTTCATGTCCCTGTGGCGGGAAAAGACTGAGAAGGTTTGCTTTATACCTGAAATATAATTTTCTGCAATTTTAATGTAGGCATCCCTTGTGGACACGAAGTTTCTGGTAAACATCAATCCTACAAGGATAAGGAACAGGAAATAGACAAAAACAACGAGAAATCCGAATTTTTTTGCCATCTATCTCCTGCCTCTTCTTCCCCTCCTCTGTTTGTAACCGTGTCCCCTCCAGACAGGGAATCCATTACTATCCCTGAGCACAAGTTTTTTACCACTCGCCTTATCTGTCACCCATCCTGCAATCATCACTCTCCCGCTTACACTTCCATAAACCTCTACACTGTCACCCTTTGCAGGCAACCAGCTCACGCCAAATGGTGGACCGAGAAGAACCTCGAGTGTATCCTTTCCAGAAACCACATCCATGGTGAGAGGCCATGTTGAATCGTGCACAGCCACAACCACACCCTTTACGGTCTTCAAATTCCTCAAATTGTAATAAAGTCTCCCTCCTGTCCCGGGCGTCTGAGACAGGAGAGCCACACTCAGAATCATCGAAAAAATCATTTTCTCATCTCCTCCCATATATCGTATGGTGTTTTTCCAATTTTATCAGCAAACTGACGCAAAGTCATGTCCTCATTCAACTCTATTCCGTACCTTTTGAAGATCTCTTTAATCCTCTCTTCACTGATTCCGTGGTCCTTTTTAAGATCCCTGAAGGTCAATCTGCCAAGTCCCATAACAGGTTTCTCCTGAAATCTCTCTTTGAGCAGTTCGTAAATGTGCTCAGGTGATGTGGAATTCCTTTCAGCAATATCTTTTAACTTCTCATCAATACTCTCCACTTTAATTCCCCGGTTGTTTAAAAAACGAAGAGCAACATCCGGATCACCTTTGAGTTCCTCAACTACTTTCTTAAGAGAGTAGAGTTCCATGTGCGGTATTGGTGGAGACTCAAGCTTCTTTTCCCACGAATTTTTGAAGTAATCTCCAATATCCATCACAGTTTTGAACGGCGGCACATTGGAAATCGACCCACCAACTATGATAACAGTCAGAATCGATGCGACGGCGAGCTCTTTCTTCAGGTTGAAAGCGTGCTTCGTCTTTCGATATACATAGTTATACAGCGACTTCCAGTTGTAATAAATGTGAAATATCCCGAAAATCAGAAAAGCATAACCAAGGTTTGTGTGCAATGCTTCCCATTGAGACTTTGTCAACCCCAGCAATTTCCAGTTGGTCCAGTGTGCAATTCTGCCGGGTGGCACGATGTAAAGAACAACACCTGTAACAACAAGACCAACGAATGAAAGTGCCATCAGAAACGCTATGAACCCTCGCGAGTGCCACTTTCTATTCTTCGCAGCCATCGTGTAACCTCCGTTTTGAACTAATGTTCAGAAATTCCTTCTCCTACCTCTTCTGCCCTGAGTTTTCGATAGAATTTCGTTTAACCTTTTCTGAGAAATATATTGAGCTTTGTAATATCCTCCAGCTCTTTCAAGTTGCCTGAAAAATGCTCTCATGTGATTTTCAGATCCACGAATAAGCAGGGAATAAACATTTTTTATATCGTTGTTTTTGACCTTTTTAACTGCATTTTCGAGATCATAAATATCGAGATCTTCAATGGTTGCACCAACTGCGAGTGCACTCAAAAGCGATTTTTTACCTTTTGAAACAAGTTCTTTGTAAAGTTTTGCCATTTCAGGATCGGAGAACACGCCAGGAGCGTCTGTCTTAACAGGATCCTCAATGTTATATTTTACAAGAAGGGTCTTTATTAGATCCATGTGCCTCTGTTCGGAACTGGAAATCTTTTCAAAGACAGAGAGACCCCATTGTTCATACAATGCCATATAAACATCCCGTGCCAGTTTCTCTTCCTCTCTCATGTGGATCAGACTTTTTACTTCAAAATCTGTGAGAGCCTGCAGTGAACCGGCGAGCAGTATAAGTGTAACAAATAACCTTTTCATAATTACCTCCAAGTGATAGCGGGCGGGCGTGCCAGAGGCACGCCCGCCCGCCTTTATTTATTCAACCTTTCCGTACCTGAATCTTCTTCTACCGTTGGATCCAGAAATTATCTCGTCAAATCTCTCCTGCGAAATGTACTGCGGACTGTATGCGCCACCTCTGTTCACTATCTGCCCGTAAAACGCCCTCAAGTGATTCTCAGATCCGTGTACAAGGTGAGTATAAACCCTTATGACATCTGGATTTACTGCTATGTTTTCAAGTGCCTCGTCAAGATCGTAGATGTCAAGATCCTCGATCGTTGCACCAACTATGAGCGCGTCCAGAAGTGACCTGCTTCCCTGCTCCACCAGTGTCTGATAGAGAGCACCGAGCTGAGGATCAGAGAAATAGCCAATAGAATCATTGGTCACAGGATCGGGTATGTTGTACCTGTCAAGAAGCGTTTTGACAGCGTTTGTATGACTCTGCTCGCTTGAAGCAATGTTGCTGAACACCCTGAGGTTCCACTGGTTGTAGAGAGTAAGATAAACATCTCTTGCCAGTTTTTCCTCCTCACGCATATGAATCAGACTTTGTACCTCGTCCTGAGTGAGATCTGTTGACAACGGTGCAACGGCAGTTGTTTGTGCCACCGGGTCAGAGAGACTCACACTGGATGTTTTATCGCAGGCTACAAATGCGAGACCTGCTATGATTGGTATTAACAAAAGCTTCCTCATGTTGGAAACCTCCTTTTTAAAATTTTTTTGTTTTCTATTTGCGAGGGGTCCCCGCGCGGAGCGCGGGGACCCCTCGCCCTCTACCAGTATCTCGGACCTCGCCCTCCACATCTCCTCGGCCCGAACGCCCATCTGAGCGTATAAACCTTCCTCGCTGTTACATTTCTTATATAGCTCACAAGTAATCCTGAACTGGCATACTGGAATGAAATACCCTGCAACTCCACCTTATCACCTATGCCAATCTGAATGCCAAAAGACCATGTAGGCGGTATCCAGGCGTAAACGATCTTCCCGGGTGCAGTTCTCACTGCCAGTCTCATGTATTTGCAACACGCCCAAGGTGCAGGAGCCACATACTCGATCTTCTCCACCACTCCAGTTACAACCGTCGTGTCCTGGGCAAAAGCCAGACCAGACGCAAAAACAACACCAGCTAACACACCAAGGAGCACCCTCCTCATGATCTCAACCTCCTTCTTTTTGAAATATCCGTTAATACTTAACGGCAATTTTCCTGCCACAAATTCGTGAACTCGAGATTTCGCTTATAAACTGCGCTTTTCGGGATTCTCAACATCACCGATGTGACTTTTTTGTCGAAATTCGGGGGGTTGCCTTTAAATCATTCGACAATTTTGTCGAATGACACTTTCAGATCCTGTTTATTGATGTCCTGAGCCCTGAAGTGGATTGTGAATTGATAGGGAAATTGAAGCTGATTTGCTTCAAATTTCGGGATAGGTAAAAGGAGAGTAAAGGCTTAAGGGGCGCCGCGCCCGTACGGGCGCGGCGCCCCCCAAAAATTTCCTTACCTCACAATAAGAACCTTCGCCACACCTGTGTAATCTCCAGCCACCATCTTCACAAAGTAAACTCCGCCTGCAAGACCGGTTGCATCGAATCTCACTGTATGCTTA
>CAZNDM010000090.1:0-5928 GCA_964571845.1 uncultured bacterium
GGAAGAAGTTTGGAAAATGTGTTGATGCAGAGTGGGGGATCTTTAGAAAATCCTCCGTGAGGCAGGGTGGAATTTTGTTGAGATTTTCCCTTACGACAGTAAAGCATTGTATGGGAGGGGTTTTGTCACATCTCTTCACGACAACTCAAAGAAGTATGTAGCGGTGTCGCCCCGAACCTCTCTACCCAGATGTGGAATTACCCATCGTCTTCTCTCCCACTTACAGATAGAAATGCATAAAAATTACCTGCTATTTGGTAAGGGAGATCACTCACGATCGTCCTCTCACGAAGTGGGAGGCAGTACCCACAATCTCCCCTCCCACGAAGTGGGAGGGGATTGTGGGGAGGGCAATAAAACCTTCATCTCTTTTCCCTGTCAGATCTACTCTTTTTGCCCCCTCCTTAATCCTCCCCCACAAAGCAGAGCTTTGTGGGGGAGGGGTATTAAGGACGATCTCCCATGGAATGGGGATGGGGTTAAATGGAAAATCCTTTTCCACTGTGTTAACGCTCTGAGAGGAAGAAGTTGAATGAGAGATTCTCTCCCACTGTTCTAACGCGCTGCAGGGGTTTTAAAAGAGAGCTCCACCCGTGCTAAAGCACTGTGGTGGATAACGGCAATAAAGCAAATAGTTTAATATTGACAAAAATCTCTAAATTCAATAAAATTTTGACATGCATATACCTGACGGATTTATATCGGTGGAGGTAGCAGTTGCGGCGGTCGCCGCTTCCGCGGCGACCGCCGCATATTCCATCAAAAAAATTAAAAACCAATCCTCTGAAAACATCATCCCGGAAATGGGTATCCTCGCAGCCTTCGTCTTTGCTGCCCAGATGGTCAACTTCCCCGTTGCCGGTGGAACGAGTGGTCATCTCGTCGGTGGCGCTCTCCTCGCAATCCTTTTTGGTCCCTTTAGAGCCTGTATTATTATGTCAACCATTCTTATTGCCCAGGCTCTCCTTTTTGCAGATGGTGGAATCACCGCTATAGGAGCCAACATTCTGAATATGGGCATTGTAGCACCATTTTCGGCATATTTCGTTTTCAAGCTCCTGAAGCCCTTCGGATTCAAGCTCTCTGTATTTGTGGCAAGCTGGATATCTATCGTTCTATCAGCTATTTTCTGTGCCGCAGAGCTCGCCCTTTCAGGCACGATTCCATTAAAAGTGGCTCTTCCTGCCATGGCTGGAGTTCATGCCTTAATCGGGATTGGAGAGGGACTTATTACTGTCCCGGTTGTTGCTGGGGTTCTTAGATACCACAAATCTCTTATTAAGGAGGTCTCATGAAAAAGTTAATTATTGCTGGGATTCTCCTCACATTATTCGTCATTCTTGTCCTTGCCCCCAATGCTTCCTCTCTTCCAGATGGACTTGAAAAAGTTGCAATAAAGTACGGTTTTATAAAATTTGAAAAGGAGATCCTGAAGGCACCATTTCCTGATTATCAGGTGAGAGTTACAGGGAATGAAAAACTTTCAACCGCCCTTGCCGGGCTTATTGGTTCATTTGTGGTTTTTGTCGCTGTTGTACTCTTTTTCAAACTTACAGGAAAACGGGATGAAGCATCATTTCCTCGATAGATACGCACATCTTAAATCACCTATTCACAGTATAAACACGACTGTGAAACTTCTCATTACCGTTATTTTTGTGGTTTCCGTCGTAGCTATCCCTCGTATGTCACTGGAGAAATTTATTTTTTGTGTCTTTTTTGTTGCTTTTTTACTTTTTCTCTCTCATGTACCGGTTATTTATTTTCTCAGAAACTTGCTGGTCCTTCTACCTTTTGTTGTGCTTGCAGGTGTGTCTTTGCTTCTCACAAAAGAGGGGGAGCCTCTTGTCCGGTTCTATTTCGTCTCAATTTATGAAGAATCTTTGAGAAGATTTTTAAATGTTGTCTCAAGGTCCTTAATATCGCTGTCCATTGTCCAGATTTTCATAACAACCACGCGTTTTGATGCACTTCTTGATGCACTCAGGACTTTTAAACTACCGGACATGATCCTTGAGCTATTTTCGTTTATCTACCGATATGTCTTCATTCTTTCAGATGAACTGATGAGATCAAAAATGGCAGCGGTTTCGAGGGGAAGTATAGATGTCCGTGTGTGGAGTCACATATTGAGGGGAGCTATAGTGAGGTCCTATGAGAGGGGCAGGTTGATCTATCTTTCAATGAAAGCACGCGGATTTGAAGGGGAGTTCCGAACATTGAAAAGGTCAAAAATTGGGCTTTCTGACATTCTAAAAGGTGTTTTTGCAGGAGTTTTTGTGATTTTGCTATGGAAAATTTGATCGAGCTCCGAAATGTTACGGTAAAGTACGAGGATGTAGTTGCGTTGAAAGGAGTGAACCTTGGTATCAGGAAAGGTGAGAAGATCGGGGTTGTGGGTCCGAGTGGTGCTGGAAAGTCGAGTCTATTTCTTGCAATAAAAAGGTTAATTCCGTTTGAGGGTGATGTGATTTTCAGTGGAATTAGTGAGCGGGATGTGGGTCTGGTCTTTCAAAATCCAGACATTCAGCTCTTTATGCCGACTGTTTTTGATGACATAGCTTTTGGGCCATTGAATCAGGGATTAAGTGAAGACGAAGTCAGGCTCAGGGTTTCAGAGGCCATGGAGAGGGTGGGAATTCCCGGATTTGAAGACCGTTCACCTCATCATTTAAGTGAAGGGGAGAAAAAGAAGGTGGCAATAGCCACTGTTCTGGCAATGGATCCAGAGGTTTATCTGTTTGACGAGCCTGCGACGGGACTTGATCCTGCGTCCAGAGGGGAGGTGGCGGAAATTATCTCAAAAATTGAAAAAACCGTGATTATTGCAACTCATGATCTTCAGCTTGTCGGTTCTGTGTGTGAGAGGATTGTAGTTATTAATGGGGGCAGGATCGTTGCTGATGGAGATGTTTGTGAGATTCTCGGTAACGACAGACTTCTCACCGCAAACAGGCTGTTACCGATGTCAATGGAGTGGAGCTTTTAAATTGCCTTGATTTAAACCTTCAGGATTTAGAAAAAACACGCTGTTCAGAAAAAATAGGGTTTTGTACATCAGCTTTCTTTATTTTCCAGTGCTGTGGATGTAATATATTTGCTTCATGAAAGAAACCTTCAAAGAACTTGCCAGAAGAGAGGGGTTTAACCTTATCTCATTCCTTGCTCCCAGAAATTATATGACAGCGGAATTTTTTAAGAAATGGCTTGAACAAAATTTTCATGGAGAAATGGAATATATGGCGAGACATCTCGATGCAATCCAGGATATTTCGAAAATTTTTGATGGTTACGGAACGGTCATAATTCTTGCTGCAAACTATTTCACTTTCTCTTTAAAGGAGCTATCAAAAGACCCATCAAGGGGTCTTATTTCTAAATACGCCTGGGGAAAAGATTATCACAGGGTTTTAAAGAAAAAACTTAAGAGAATCCTGAGAGAACTTGGCTTAAGTGGCAGAATATATGTCGATACAGGGCCCATACTTGAAAGAGAGCTTGCATACAGAGGGGGTTTTGGATGGATAGGGAAGAATGCGATGTTGATTAATCGGGACCTTGGGTCCTATCTTTTCCTTTCAGAGGTTATTTTGAAAGAGAAGATTGAACCTGACGAGGAAAGGTTTCATCCAGACCTTTGTTATAATTGTACCCGCTGTATTGATGCCTGTCCCACAGGTGCGATTCTTGAGCCAAGGTTGATTGATGCTAACAGGTGTATAGGTTATCTTACAGTTGAATTTAGAGGAGTTATCCCGCAGGATTTGAGAGAGAAGATGGGAAACTGGGTTTTTGGCTGCGACATCTGTCAGGAGGTATGTCCCTACAATCAGAGGATTAAGCCGACAGAGATCGAGGAATTTTATCCGAGAGAAGGGCTTTTTGCTCCGCCGATTGAGGAACTTCTCCAAATGGATGTGGGGGCTTTTAACAGTCGATTTCAGGGAACTCCTGTGAAGCGTATTGGATATGAGGGATTTATCAGGAATGTAATCATTGCAGCCGGGAATTCGGGTGATCCGCGATTTAAAACCATACTCGAGAAGCTGTTAAGTAAAGGGGTCGAGCTCTGGAAACCTCATATTTTTTGGGCACTTGAGCGTCTTTAATCTGCGGTTTCAGGTAAAATGGTTATCCTGGCGATGCCTCCACCTCCACCAGGTTCCTTAACTTCAAATATTATGAAAACTTCACGCAATGGCACTTCTGCCACGAAATTGCCGTTCTCGTCTATTCGTCCAGCAAACTCCGGGAACACTTTCCAGATGCCTTTTAGTTTTTTATCCGTTTTAAATCTAACCGATTCGCCGATTTTCATATATATTGAAGAAGGTGAAATAGAGACCTTTTTGGATCCAACAATTACCGGTGTTCTTGTAAAATTGACAGGTCTTGAATTGACTTCAACGAAGATTATACCGACGCCGGGGGCATTGCCTGCAACGAATCGGGTTACAGGAAAACTCCTGTCGTTGATAAATCTTCCGAGCCATTCAGGCTTGACTCTCCAGCGAAGTCTTGCGTTCCTCAACCTGTTTGAAAGTCTTTTGGGCGGTTTTGCTTCCACCCTGCAGGTTTCACCCGGGGCGATCACGAATTTTTCAGGGACAATCAATCTCGGCGGTCTTCCAACAAAGACGAGAACCTTTCCCGTGTAAATACTGTCTCTTTTCCATGCAGTAAACCAGATCACACCCTTCCCCCTCGGTTGGAGAGGAACGAATTCCTGATCCTGATTGACAAATCCAAGCTTTTGAGGCTCTACGATCCAGTCAACCGAATCGTACTGAACATCTTCGGGACTTACTTTGAGAGTTATTTTTTTCTCAAATTCAGCATAAACTGGGTCAGGTGAAATTTTAACGGGGACAAATCGTGATGAGTTTCCCACGGAAACTTCGGCAAAAGCAATTCCTTTTTTCCTGCCACACTTTACGACAGCGATAATTCTGCCTTTCCCGGCTCTCGTACCTGCAATGAATTCGCCTGTGAGTGTTATCTCACCGATCCAGGCAGGGACAACTCTCCAGTTGACAAAACAGTTTTCATCCTGTGGTGTCTTCAACCTGAACTCAATTGTGTCTCCGGGATTGAGTTCAACTCTCCGGGGTGAGAGCTTTACTTCAAACCTTGGTTTTTGAGCTATGACTTTCACATAAGAATAGGCAGGTGGACGATCTTTGAATACGACCTTTATTACACCATCCCCTCTTTTCTCTGCGTAAAAATAGCCGTTTTTTACGAAACCTATTGCCGGAGGAATCACCTGAATACGTCTGACCTTTTTATGTTCAAGGTTGAGCCGTACACTGTCTCCGATGTGCAGCACGATCCTCTCAGGCAAAAATTGAGAAATAAGAGTTAGGGCAATTAAAAGCTTCATTTTCCGCTCACCACATAGAATGTTTTTGTAATGGTTTTGATTGAATTTCCCTGTTTGAGAATGGCTTTAAATTCGTGGTAACCATCTTCAAGAAAATCCGGCTTAATGACATACACTCCATCGTATTTTTTTATCTGACCGGAAAATATTTCTCCGTCTATCAAAAAATAGATTTCCTGCGCGTTTTCAGGAGCTGAAACAACAATTTCAGGGCTATCAACTGACAGTACGACCTCACTTGATGGTGTAATTATGGTGAATGATGAACTCTGTGCCTCGTGGGGTAAGCTCACCTTGAAAATCGTAGCAAAGACAAATGCCAGAAGTGCAGCAACAGGGACATACCTCCACCAGTTATGCCTCTTTTTTACACTGATTTCAATCTCTGGAATCTCTATCTCATCAGCAAGCTCAAAGAGCATCTTCTCGAGCTTGAGCTCTTTTTCGTAAATTGTCCTGTATTCTGGATTCTCCTCTATAAGTCTTTCGAGCTCCCTTTTTTCATCCTCCGGAAGCTCGTTTTTTATGTAAAGTATGATTTTTTC
>CAZNDM010000091.1:0-10658 GCA_964571845.1 uncultured bacterium
TCAACACCCAAACTCTCTTCCCATTCTGCAGGTGGGTTCACCCACAGAATCCTCTCCCTTACAGCTGGGAGCTACCCGTAATCTCCTCTCCCACTAAGCGGAACTCCACAAACACACCCTCCCTCAACGCGGGACTCCCAAACTCCCCTCCCACGAAGTGGGAGGGGATTAAGGGGAGGGCAATGAAAGCTCACACCGCTTCTCCCTGTCATATCAGCTCTTCCTGCCCCCTCCTTCATCCTCCCCCGCAGTGCGGGGGAGGGGTTGTAATGCAGTGGGAAAGCTCATCTATAATTTCCCCTTCCACCTTGAGAAAATCCACAACCAGTCTTTCCACCCATTTACGTAAAAATCAACACCCAAACTCTCTTCCCATTCTGCAGGTGGGTTCACCCACAGAATCCCCTCCCTTACAGCTGGAAACTATCCGTAATCTTCTCTCCCACTATGCGGAACTCCACAAACACCCCTCCCGCTACGCGGGACTCTACAACCTCCCCTCCCACGAAGTGAGAGGGGATTAAGGGGAGGGCAATGAAAGCTCACATCGCTTCTCCCTGTCTGATCCGCTCTCTTACCCCCTCCTTAATCCTCCCCCGCGAAGCGGGGGAGGAGTTTGTATTACATTTCAAAAGAAAAAGCTCAGTTATGACATGCAAAGTCTGCCACAATTTTCCATCCCACTTTGCAGGAGGCTCCATATAGCCCTCTCTACCTCTACACTGGAAAACACAAATAAACACCCCTCCCGCGTAGCGGGAGGGGATTGAGGGGAGGGCAATGAAAGCTCACACCGCTTTTCCCTGTCTGATCCACTTTCCTATCCCCTCTTTATCCTCCGTGATGCGGGGAGGGTGGGAGAGGAGTTAAAAAAATCTTACATTGCATCTCAGCACTGGATCTATGACACAGTCTCCCGATTGGAGGGGCTTATGGGTGAACTCCCCCGCTATCTACATAACACTATTTTAAGAAAAGCTCAGCAGGTTAACTCCCTGACAGGACTGATGTACTGCGATCAGCATGTGTCCCATTTCACGGTACTGAAGCCCTCGAGGAAGATTAAAAATTACATCCGCCAATAAAGGAATTTCTCAAACAGCTCCGGATCAGGGTATTGACAGATCGAACAAATTGGTCGAAAAATCTAATTACCATGTCCGAGAAAAGGGAAAGAATCATAGAAGCAGCTAAAGAACTTATCGGCAAATTCGGATTTAAAAAAACAACAATGGAGGATATTGCCAGAGCATCCCGTATGGCTAAGGCGACCATATACCACTATTTCAAATCCAAAGAAGACATCTTCAAGGAAATCATTGACAAGGAGGGAGAAACTCTCCGTTTTATGTTGAAAAAAGCCATCGAGAATATAGATGATCCTGTCAAAAAAATCAGGGTTTACACAAAAGTTAGATTCGAATACCTATCCAGACTCGCGGTTTACTACGCAACAATGCGAGAAGAGTACTTCCAGTACTTACCATTTATCCGGAAAGAGAGGGAAAAATACAATAAATTCGAAATTGACACGCTGAGCCAGATTTTTGAAGAAGGCGTCAGAAAGGGGATTTTTGAGATCCCTGACACGAGACTCTACGCCTTCCTCATTCTTCAAGCCATGCAGGGACTTGAATACCCGCTTGCAACAGGTGAGGCACTGAAGTTTGAGGACAGGGAATTAACCCTTGACGAGGCACTTGATGTGTTTCTCAATATTTTCATTCGCGGTATAAAGAAGACAGGTTAATTTTTTTTCGCAATGTTCGACCAAATAAACAAAATGGTCGAAAATTAGAAAAGGAGGATCTCACGATGGAAAAGATCGGGAACGCAGTCATCAGGTTCAGGCGACTTATTATCTTCCTCGTCTCTCTTCTGACCATATTCTTTGCCTTTCAGCTGAGAAAAATTCGAATTGAGAGTGATTTTGCCAAATATCTCAAGCAGGACGCACCTGAAGTTAAGATTTTTAACTACATTGGCGAAAAATTTGGTGGTAACGAGCTTGTTCTCGTGGCAATAGAAACAAACGATGTCTTCTCTTATCCGGTCCTCAATCTTGTGGCAAAGCTCACCGATGAATTTAAAACCGTTGAAGGCGTCTCATCTGTTACAAGTCTTACAAATATAATTGACATCAGAAAAAGTGAGGATGGGATAGAAGTTACCAAACTCCTTGAAGAAGTTCCGAAAGACGAATCCCGCCTCAACTCCCTGAAGAATTATGTTCTCAGCAAAGAGATGTACAGAGGGAAAATCGTATCCCCTGATGGCAGGATCGCCCTCATCATCGTTCGCCTTGGAAATGTAAAGGACAGAATATCCGTGGCAAAAGAAATCAAAAAGCTCACACTGAATGAAACTGCCAGCTTCACACCGAAAGTAAAGCTCTATTTCAGCGGCCTTCCAATGCAGATGATAGAAGTCAACAGAATCATCCTGAAGGATATGATCAGGCTTATCCCCATCGTTTCTATTGTTGTCATGGTGGTTCTCTTCCTCGGTATGCACAACCTTCGTGGTGTGTTCCTTCCCCTTCTCACTGTAGGTTTATCTGTTATCTGGACACTGGGTCTCATGGCAACTGCAGGAAGACCCCTATCAATAATTTCCAACATAATGCCAGTGCTGCTGATAGCCATTGGTACTGCATACAGCATTCACTTTATATCGAGATACAGGGAGGAATCGAGAAACAGTGATGTAAAAAAATCCCTCCTTGCAACTTTCAAAGGGGTAGGGGTTCCCATTCTCTTATCAGGTTTGACAACAATTGCAGGGTTTATCTCTTTTGTCGGTGCTTATCTTGTTTCAGTCACAGACTTCGGAATTTTTTCAGCCACAGGTGTTTTTCTTGCCCTTCTATTCTCACTTACTCTCATTCCGGCACTCCTCTCTTTCATGTCACCACCTGCAGCCCGGTTTCGTTCCCTTGAGTCCGGTTCAAAAGCCATGGAAAAGCTCGTTGAGCCAGCTGCCCGGTTTGTTGTAAAAAACGAAAAACCCATTCTTGCAGTTAGTTTTCTGATCATTCTTCTCGGTATAATCGGGGCACTGAGGGTCAAAACAAGTGTTAACATACTCGACTATTTCCCTGAAAACAGCGAGATTCGAAGATCTGAGACTGTCTTCCAGAAAAATTTTGGCGGTTCGATCCCCATTCAGGTCCTTTTCAGGGGTGATTTGAAAAACCCCCTCGTTCTCGGCGAAATCTACAGATTTGAAAAGTACCTCCGTCACCTTGAAGGAGTTAATAACCCTCAATCCCTATCCTCACTGATCAGTGAAGAAAACTATGTAATGAATGGAATAAGGGCAATACCTCTTGATCGCCAACAGGTTACAAATCTACTTTTCATGCTCGAAGGTCAGGATATTTTGAACCAGCTTGTAGATTCTCGATACGGTGAAGGTATCCTGCAGGCGAGATTTTCAAAACCAGAAACAAAGTTCATCGTTCAAACAATCGATTCAATCGAAAACTTCATATCAAATAATCTCATCTTGAATGGCGCGGTTGTCCGTAAGGACACACTGTCAGATTCTCTCAGGACGCTCGTTGACTCCATCGTTCTCGAAAGAGTCGCAAATGAAATTGTATGGGATATCGATTACCGAACCGGAGAGCTCTTTCAAAAAGACTCCATCAAATCAGTGATCAGGAATTTCACATTTCACGGTCTTTCGGATTCTGAGAGATTGATTCTCAAAGAACAGCTTTTCGAATTCTTTTACAACGAATTTGACATCGAACTTTCTGAAAAAACTGCACAGAATCTCTCCTCTACCCTTGCAAATGGAGCAGACACACTTAACCAGCAGTGGTTTGCCACACTCATCAGGTCAGCTGTTCCTCAAGCTGACAACGAGCTGATCAGCTACACCTACGAAACAGTCCTTTCCATGGTAGAGGATGTTAAGAAAAAAGCATACATAAAGAGATTGACGGATCGCATTTTGGGAAACATCAATGAGGACCGTTATCTCAGGGAAGACATAGAGGGAGATCTTTATCAGCTTGTGGATAGCAAAGCCTATGTTCCAGCAGGGATCATTTCCCCTGGGACTGTGCATTTTTCTGCAATAAATAATGGGTTTCTCAAAATTTACGACGAATTTCATACGAGTCTCCTCAAATCGCAGAAACAGAGCTTTGTGCTTGCATTTCTGCTTGTAACAATCCTTGTATCGATACAGCTGTCTTCGGTTATAGGCGGATTGATCGGTATTTTCCCGATCCTACTGGTCGTTGCTTTCACCTTCTTTATCATGGGATTTGCAGGAGTACCTCTGGACAACGCAACCATGATGATCGCCGCGATCGTAATAGGAATTGGAATTGACTATGTGATCCATTTCACATCAAGGTTCAGAAAAGAGCTGGCCAATGGGCTACCCGGAAATCTTGCACTTGAGAAAACTCTTTTAACCACAGGCAGGGCTATCTATCTGAACGCATTCACAGTTGGACTCGGCTTTTTAGTTCTTGTCTTTGCCGACCTCATACCGTTGCGAACATTTGGCTGGATGGTGGCACTCACAATGATTCTCAGTGCCTTATTTGCTACAACTGTTTTGCCAGCACTAATCATTACTCAGAGAAAAATAAAAGGAGGTGAATGACATGAGATGGATGTTATCAATCGCACTTATCTTCCCCCTTTTTGGTAGCATGAATGGGAATACGATACTTGCGAAAGTTGACTCCTCAATGAATGCACCCAAAGACCGGAAGATGAAGATGGTGATGATTTTAATTGACAAAAACGGTAACAAGAGTATTCGGGAGGGTGAATCCTACCAGAAAGGGGATTCCTACAGGCTGATCGGGTTCACAAAACCTGCGGATCAAAGGGGAATTGCATTTCTCTCCCTTCCAAACGATGTCATGTATGTTTATTTCCCCGCTTTCAAGAAGATCAGACGAATTGCGTCCCATGTGAAAAATTCCACATTCGCCGGAACTGATTTCACCTACGACGACCTATCCACTTTCAGATACTCAAAGGATTACAATGCAGAAGTGATCAACGAAACTGACTCCACCTATGTGCTGAAACTCACTCCCCAAAAGGGTGTAAAAAAGGACTATGGATTTCTCAAAATGTGGGTTGATAAAAAGACCTTCCACATTCTCAGGGTGGAATTCTACGACAAAAAAGGAAACCTTTGGAAAGTCCTTACTTTTCGCAATCTTATGAAGATAAAAAACTACTGGATCACCGGCGAAATGGAGATGAAGGATCTGAAGAAAAATCACACAACAATCATGAAACTGAAGGACATCGAGCTTGACACCGGTATCCCTGAAAAATTCTTTAGCAAAAGAACATTAAGGAAACTCCACTAAAGGAGGTTTAGTCATGAAAAAAATCTTAATCTTTCTCATAGCTTTTCCACTTTTTGCAGAATTGAACATTGGAGGGAGCCTCGAACTTTACAACAGGTATCTTGTAGGGGATTCGTCCAGATGGGTATTAAACAGGGTCGAGCTCACAATGACCACAGAAGCCGACCTGGGCGAACATGTGCACCTCAGGGTTGAAAATATTTTCACATCAGAAAACTTTCCGCTCGTAACAAACACATCTGATCTTGCCGAGGACGAGAAAACGGACCCCGTAAGTTTCACGCTGGGAGACGCTTACGCCGATGTGTATGGATTTCTCCTTCCCAATCTCGACATAAGAATAGGGCGACAGACCATCAACTGGGGTACTGCGGACAAAATTAACCCTACTTCAAACTTCAACCCCTATGATTTTGATGACTTTCTCAGTTTCGGTGATAGATCACCTGTTAATGCTCTAAGACTATTTTACACGCTTGATCAGTTCAACCTTGAAGCCGGATTTGTTCCCGTTTTCAAGCCCTCTTACATTCCTATTAACGAGTACACAGAAAATCTCTTTCAGACCGGGTACAAGGGTATAAGGGTTGTTGAATCCGCAGTTTCACAACCTGATGAAAACTTATCAGATGGATCCTCGTTCGGTATAAGACTTTCGAGCAATCTTGCGGGGTGGGATATCTCGGCATCCTATTTCCGCGGACACACCAAGTTTCCGATTCCGGACAGTGTAATAATCACTCCACACGACAGTGTCAGCTTTGACATGAGGAGCTATAGCAGTTTCCCCGCCATTCAGGTCCTGGGATTCGACTTCTCCGGCTCACTCTTCAAATTGGGACTCTGGGGAGAATTTGGAATTTATTTTCCGAAAGAACATATAATTGAGAAGAAAACCATTCTGGGTGTGGAGAGGGACACTGTGCTAAAGGATCCTTACGCAAAATATGTGATTGGAGCAGATTACACATTCAGGGATGGAACATATCTGAACTTTCAATTCGTCCATGGATTCGTAAACGAATACGGGGACAGTCTGAACGACTATATAACTTTTAAAATCGAGAAAAAGTTTTTAAACGACAGGTTAAAAGTTGCACCTCTGGGAATTGCACTTGAGATTCCTGACTGGTCAAACCTGGACGAAAATTATGGGTATATCTTGAATCCGTCTATCAGTTATTCTCCATTTGACAATGTTGAATTCGATGTCGGTGGATTTGTTATAGACGGCAAGGGGGAGAACACATTTGCGAGGATAAAGGAAATTGACGAGCTTTACATGAAGGTGAAGGTGAGTTTTTAAGGGGGTACACCGGGTGGGCCACAACGCAAAGCGTTGTGGCCCACCCGGTGTAATGTATTTTCTGCACATGTTCACTTACGATACCACTCTCTGCAATCCTCCTTCCTGAGGTGTAAATCTGTGCCCAATTAACTTTCTCTCGGGGATTGAGGGAAGGGTTAAAAAAGCTCCTACCGCTTCTCCCTGTCCAATCAGCCCTTTCTGCCCCCTCCTTAATCCTCCCCCGAACCTCTTCGAGGTTCGGGGGAGGAGTTTGTATTTTCCCACATCACTTACACGCTACGGGGGAGGGGTTTGTCGAGTGTTCCCAAACATTTTGCAAAGCAGTATGTGAAAAGGATCACCCACAATTCTCCCTCCCACTGAGTGGAAGGGATCACTCCCTGTCACCTCACCCGCTTTGCACGAGGAGTCATCCACAAACTCCCCCAGCGAAGTAAGAGGGTCATACCCAACCTCCCCTCCCACTTGCGGGACTCTACAACTCCCCTCCCACGAAGTGGGAGGGGATTAAGGGGAGGGTAATAAAAGAGTGTTAATGCTAAAATGTACAGGCATCCTTAAATCCTTCGATATTTGGAAAAGAGGGAAAAATCATATTTTCCCAGAAACGACCTTATACCTCCGGAAAAATAAAAGGGTGACCCAGAGGAGAGTTATCTCGTTATCTCTACATATCTTACAATCTGTGCCCCCCTTGCATCCCCGAGACTTATTGACACAGTATCACCACTCCCCCTCTCTATTTTCCAGAGATAATTTGCCCCAACCCAGCTCGCCTCTGCTACATAAATATCCGTTTCACTCACATCAACTCCCATAAACCCCGTATTTTCATGTCCAATTTCGTAAACTGTATCTACTTCAAATGTCCCAAGATCAACAACGGTCGGTGGCAACGACCATCCCACAAGAAATCCATAATCCCCTGACACTGCAATATCTCCTGCAGCCGAATTTAAAATCAGCGTATCAACCACACTCATGTCCTCCGGACGCACCTTCACAAGAAATCCACCTGCTGCCCATGACCCTCCACCAATATAAAGATACTCTCCATCACTTGCGATCACTGTGGGATTTTCCAGTAGGCGGAGACTGTCCAGTTTTTCAAGATCAGGTGAGAACTTATAAACATAGCCTGTGTCTGTGGAATAATTTGTCCTGTTGAAAAATGACGCCACAACATAAAGATAGCCGTTAAGAAATACTACCCCCATTGGAGAAATTCCTGCATCGGCAGAGTCCACGATCGTACCACCTTCATTGAGCTTGTAAACCCTATCAAACATGTAAGATGTAACATAAAAATTGCTACCATCCCAGGCAATATCCCATGGATTTGATCCTTCAGGCAGATTAAAGGTTGCCACAACCTGATTCTCTCTGTAATCGATCTTTTGAATCGTCGCCGATCCAGAGTTTACAAGATAAAAGTAATCACCGAACAGTCTCATTGAATTCGGGATATCACCTGTTTCTATAACATCACTGTAAAGTGTATCCTTCTCCACATCGTAAATATCAATGGTTTCAGCCCCACCATTCACAATGTAAACAGCCTTCTGGTGGAATATTTGTGGTGGGGTCTCTTCCTTCTGGCACGAGACTGCTACAAATGCCAATATTGCCACGATGAGTATCAGCTTCCTCATTTTTCTCCTCCTTAGATTTTTGTCTCAACTTTGATCTTCCATTCCCTTCCCGGCGCCGGGTAACCCCTGATCAGGGAATAACTTTGATTCGTTAAATTTGTTACTTCAAGTAGAATAGAACCGGTGCCAACAGTAAACCCAAGCTGTAAATTCAGGAGTGTTACAGGTGGCATCGTCTTGGGTCCGGTCAGTCTCTCATACCTTTCACCAAGTCTCACAACGGACAACTTATATTTTCCCCATCCAACGGAAAAATTAAGTGAATGCATCGGATAGTAAATGAGATTCAGGCGAGAAATAACCGTATCTATGTATTCACCTCCCAGAGAAACCGAAAAACTCCCGACTTTATACTCAAACTTTCCATCCACGCCCCTTATCCGGACATTTTCGAGGTTTATCGGGGTCCAGATACCGCGGTCAGCAGGCGCCCATTTTATAAGGTCGTTATACCTTCTGAAAAATAGAGCGAGGTTGAATTTCGTGTGATATGTTGTCTTTTTGAAACCAAACTCAAACTCTTCAAGGTTCTCGGTTCTTAAATCCGGATTTCCCTCAGCATACGCTGTCCTGGGCCAATAAAGATCGTTGAATGTAGGAAGTCTGTAGCCAGTTGAAAACGAAGTGTAAATACCGGGATCAAGTGTAATACCTGCGAAAAAGGATGGTTTAAAAGAGTTTTGATTTAACCAGTAATCTGCTGAGATGGACACAAACGGAAAGATATAACCTGCCTTCTCTGAATAGTTGAATGCAATTGAAACTCCATACCTTGAGTGGTCTTTCAGGGAATTGGATCTAATTCCTTCAAGGAATGTGCGAAAATTAAAAAATTTGACCGGAGAGATGTTCAGTTCAAATCTGCCTGTTAAATGTTCATCTTCTTCTCTGCCAGAGGGTTTGTACCTGAATTTATCGATCATAAAGGAAAAGTCAGTAAATCCGGTCTTGAAGTTTCCAATGTAAATTTGCTCAAAAATTGAATCAGGGGTATGGGTCAGGCCGCCGGGAATAATGGGAATTCCGCGCATTGAATGTCCTGCTGCCAAAAGGAATGTAAATCTGCTGTGAATGATTTTTGTAAAGCCAAAGAGGTTTTGCCTTCCACTGTTTTTTACTTCGATTGAACGATTTTCTGAATTCGTTTCATAACTTTCTGGAGTGGTCTCCCATGCGAATCCGGATTTTATAAATAAATTTTTCGATGCGAAGAAGCCGAGAATGGTTGCTATGGAGAAAAATTCCCTCCCCATGCCAGCTCTGATGGTATTCACTTCGTCGGTTAGCCTGATGTTCACGAGGCCAGCCATAGCATCGTAACCAAAGTATGAAGAGTTCCCGGTGAGTAGTGTTTCAAAGCCACCGATGAGATCAGATGGAATGAGATTGAAGTCAAAATAGCCGTTTTGTGGACTTTTTATAGGGATTCCTTCAAATAACACCTTAATCTCTTCCATGCTTGATCCGCGGATGGAGAGTCCTGTCATGTTTGTATAGGTTCTGGGATAGACACCGGGCGATGTGAGGAGTGAGATGCTTTTTGAGGAAAACTGGAGACCGGACACATCATAGGTCATGGGGAATTTTTCACCCAAGAATTGGGGTCTTTTGCCTTTGACATAAATGGGCGACAGGATGTAAGTCGTGTCACTGATTATGAGCGTCAATAAAAGTATAAGCATATCCGATCCTCACATAAGGACCGGCCTCGAGGGGAAGGGATGAGTGGTTACCCGCTCGCCTCAAACCCCCGGAGGCGGCCGTGTATGTTGTTTCTGGAGTAGGTCTCCCGGCTCGCAGGCACCGGCAGATGCCGGTAGGGTTATCTGCCTTCCCGGATAGAGAGCTCTTCACCCTTCTACCCAGTGGCTGGCATTATGCCATAGATAACCCTTAACCTGCACACGGTAGCGGGGACTGCCCAGGATTCTCACCTGGTTCCCTGAACTCCAGAAACATTTCAAAAATCGTTTTTTGAATTATAAACATCCTGAGGTCAAAATATCAATGCTCCGCTATTCCTCTTACCCAACTTCATATACTTTTTAGGCGCATATATCTTAAAAACAAGATTTAAAGGGAAATTTTTAAGTCCCTTTTTATGGAGAATTCCAACGCATTATTTGCCACACACTGTATTTACAGTATTCAATCAGTGGAATTCTCTTAAATTTCAGAATCTCATTCTCATACCAAAGTTTACCATGAAGGGGAGCTGGGATATTTGAATCTTTTTCGCGCTTTCATTGTCCCAGTAATAGGCATACACATTGGTGTGGTTTGTAACATTTATAAATTCTATAAAGGACTCTGTGTGATACTTTTTGCCAAAAATTTTTTCAAC
>CAZNDM010000092.1:0-6095 GCA_964571845.1 uncultured bacterium
TAAACGGTGCCAAAAACTTTCTCGTCCCTCATCCGGAGAGAAAAGGCGATTATATCAGGTTTTCAGCAGCCGAGTCGCCAGAGGTGATGATCGAATACCGGGGAACAATTGAGCTCAAATCCGGATATGGAGAAATTGAACTGCCGCATCTATTCGTTCTGATGTCAGAGCCAGAGACCTACACGGTAACGGTTACACCGCAAACGCTTGAGCCTCCCGAAAGAATTGGGGCAGTTGTGGAAGGTGGAAAGGTGCGGGTTAAAGCTTTTGGTGGAGAAGAGGGCATGAAAGTGGCTTTTGTGGTCTATGCGACGCGCAAGGGATACAGAGATTTTGATGTAGTCATTCCCGAGCCCGAAGGTCTGAAATACCACAAGAAGTTACATGGAGATAAATGATTTTAAATTAAGGGCGGGGAGAGCGAAGCTCTCCCCGCCCTTAATTTTTTTATAGTAGCCCCCTAACACTCCAACCTTCTCATCGCGCTATAACGAGCTTCCTCACACCCTCAAATTCACCTGCACGAACTCTGACAAAGTAGATACCCATTGAAAGTCCATCAGTATCCATCCTGATCTCGTGCATTCCAGGCTCAAGCTGCCCCCATTCTATACTCTTAACAACTCTTCCACTTATGTCATAAACTTCCACATTCACTTTGGACCTCACAGGCAGGCTGAATTTCAGTTCAAAGTTTCTACCCGCTGGATTTGGCATAATTGGCAAGAATTTGAACTCAGTGGCAGGTGAATGGCCCTCCTCACCGATATGAAGTGTTCCGAGATTGAACTCAATTAAGTCCCTTGTGCCTGTCCAGGCATAATCACCTGACGCTGTCGCTATGTACTGACCGTTGATGTAAAACCTGATCGAGTCACCGGGTGAGGCGCCCTCGTCAATCGTCGTAGTTGTGGGATCGTCTCCATAAACATGCATAAATCCGTAATATCCCTGATTTCTCACAACAAACATACCGCACAGCACACCGTCGGGATCATAGGCGGTGATCGTGTCGCCGACTTCAACAGGCGTGTCGTTCAAGCAGGCAAAGCCGTAATAATCAGTCCAGTAGGGCGTTGGAATGACACCATCGAGGTTTTCAGGTTTGTGCACAATTATCCCTGTCTCTCCCTTACTGCCTCTCACAACACCTTCACTGTAAATAAGGGTGTCTTCGGTATATGTTTTTATCCAGTAACCCAATCCGTTTCGCATCACGAAAAGATCGTTGTATGGACTTCCGGGCTGGTATGTCATTGCCACAGAATCGAAGGCGTTAACGACGGCAATGTTTCCAGCAATCGAAGAAAGGGCTATTTCGACTGATTCTGTAACTTCTGGCAGATAACTCACGAGGTTCCATCCGGCATCAAGAGGGATAATCTCTGAGGAATGGATTTTAACACCATTTACGATAAGGGTGTCCTGAGAATTTACCTTGATCCAGTAACCGTGATAGGGATCCATTGCTGTGAGGTCGGAAAAAGCGGGCAATCCCGGATCGTAAGTCCGTGCTCCGTTCCATGACATATCAAAGCTGGAGACCACGACGAGATTCTCCATTATTGAAGAAAGAACGCTGGTTATACCCGTATCCTCGGGCATGACATTGAAGGATATAAGGTTCCAGCCATTTCTGAGAACGATTGTATCTCCTGCAGTGGATGAGGCATCGAAATTGAGCTTGATAATGTCGTTGTTTGCGGTCCATACGGGCATATTGGGCCTGATGTTGTAAACATGGTTTCCATTGACCAGGAAGATCAGTGTATCATTGGGGCTTGCACCCTCGTCAATATCTGTTGTTGGATCGTCTCCGTAAACATGAAGGAATCCATACTGGCCCGGAGTGTTCACAAAATACACACCGCAGAGCACACCATCAGGATCGAACACCGTGATGACATCCCCCTCTCTGATATTTTCTCCATCAACTCTCACCGTATCACCGTAAAAGTCAACTTTCAGGTGTGTGGGCACAGGTTCAGGCACCGGATACAGCTTGATTGTCAGGTTTGATGTGGGATTAACAACTCCATGAGCAAGTGTGGGATAATAGCCATTTGTAAAACATCTCAGATCAAAAGTGTCGTTAGGTGTTAGTCCGGAAATTACAAATCTGCCAAGTGCGTCTGTCGTGTATTCTTCAACCATCGTTGAATTTCTGAATACCTGAACAGTTCCAGTCTGCCCGATCAAGCTACCGTCTGGATTTATAAGTGAACCTGAAATAACATTTGCTGAGGAGCTAAGAACATGAAGAGAAACCGTGATTCTGTAAAGAGATTCATCAGGATCGTTGGATTCAATAAGGACAAAAGCAGTATATGTTGTATCAGCGTGTAGAGAATCAGTTGTAACGCCTATGGTGAGGCCCATACTACTGCCGGGACTGACCACACCTTCTGGAGGAGTTACAAAAAGCCATGGAACATCTTCAGCAGTTGTGCCGTCCTGACTTTCGCTAACCTGAAAATACAGGTTGCCCTCTCCTGTATTCTGAATCTCAAGCTCGCTTGAGCTCGTAGATCCCTGATAAATTTCAAACCCGACCGAATCCTGAGTAACGCTTATATCGGGTATAAGAGTAACTGTCATGTGTCCGGCACGAGAGAGTGAATATCCATCACCCCCACCAGCCCCAAGGTCGTTTCCATTTAAGTCAGCATATACCCATGTATTCCCGTTATCAATTGAAAATCTAAATGCAAAGTCATATTCTCCGGGATTTGTAACAAAGAGTGTCCCCCGATACTTGTCATAAATCGAGTTGTAATCACCGGCATAACTTGCATCTGTCCAGCTCCATCCACCTTCCCATGGGAATGAACCACGAGGACCAAATCCCAGTTGAGCCATTACGCCGTTACCCTGACCTGCTGAGTCTGTCACTCCAGGTTCATAAACAATTGCATAAATTTCGGGCGTATTGGTTCCTGTAACTGCGATAATATTATCTGGACCAAGCAGTTTAACGGAATCGGGCACCTGATAGTAGCTGTAATCTTCGCCTATGTAGATATTGTCAATTCGAAAGTTTCCCACCACCGGTTTAAACCTTAATCTTATTCTTGCGCCCACATAAGGAGAAAGATCAGAGTAAAAAAGATACATGTTGTGATAACTTCCAAGATTGTGTTGCTGTAGATTTTGCCAGGTATGTCCCCTGTCAGTGGAAATCTGCCAGTTACCTTGATATATTTTACAAACTTTTAAAACGGGGTGAGATGCATTCGTTAGGTCAATTTCGTTCCCCAGGGTAAGATAACCCCTATCAGTGGGATTAAGCCATGCTATTGAGCTATCAACACCCATGGTGAATTTCGGCTTCCATATTGAAGCGATCCACTTGTCCCGCGTGTAGTCAGTTTCAACATCGTCAAAGAAAGGATATGTGATCTGAGGGACCTCAGTTTCTTTGATCTCAATATCATCAATAAACCAGCCGTTTCCGCTGGATCCCTGATTCGAGCTGAAGACAAACTTGATTATGACATTTGAAGAACCTGCGTATTTTGAAAGATCTATCTGGACTTTGTGCCATCCATGTGTGTAATTGGTGAATTTATAAACAGTTTCCGTATAAAGTCCGTCTGATACGCGAACATAGCAAAAGTCTCCTGATCTCACATCGGCGAATTCCCAGAAGCTGAGAACCGGCATATCAGCATTTGATAGGTCAATCCCGAGATAAAGGGTCCTCTCATACCATCCATTTCCATAATTACCCTCAGGAGATTCATTCCACGCGTGAATACCACTGTGGGCAAATCCCTGAGTGAGTCCCCATGGTCCATCATACGCCCAGTATCCACCTATCATAGATTCAAGGTCGTCTGTAAATGGATAACTTGCATACTCTGTAATCCAGTGAGTTGTAAAATCTATCTCATTGCTCCCAAGACTTCTGAAGTTCAATGTATCCACGATGAACACACGGTAATAATAGGTTGTGTTGGAACGAAGGAAATTATCGACAAAAGTTGTGTCGTTCTGATCCGTAATTCTGGCAACAAGTTCAGAATTCCAGTTCACGCCGGGATCCTCACTTCTTCTCAACTCATAAGCCCTGAAGTCTCCCCCTGAGTATTTGTGCCAGGTTAATCTCGCTGAGTGCGATGTGATATCAATTGCAGGTTCGAGCACCACATCCTGAGGAGCTTCCCTCACCATTATGTTGTCCACAAGACTCAACTCAGTGCTGACGAATGGGGCGAATCTGATCCTTAAGTGGGAACCGGCAAAGGCACTTAGGTCTATCTGATTGAATTTAAAATCATAGTTTGGATCCGGAGAAAGGCTGCCCACAAACTGCCATGAGAGGCCACCGTTGTTTGAGACCTCGAGATTAACACTGTGATTTGCGACATAGGCTCCAAACTGTGGTCGCCGGGCATTCGTCAAATCAATGTAATTACCAAGTGTCAGGGCACCACTTCTCGTTGATGGGGCAGTATTGCTTTTCCATGCAAAACTCCCGTTGAGCCCCTCAGATACAGGGATCCATGTGGAAGTTAGCCAGTATGACCTGATTGTTGAATCCTCTACATCATCAAAGAAGGGATATGGAACAACACTGATGTAAGAATCTTCAATGGAGATGTCATCAATCCACCAGCCATCTCCGTTGTTATTTCCATCGGCTTTCAGCCTGAATCTCAAAATGACAATGCGACCTGTCCACTCGGTCAGGTCAATTCTGACTCTCTGCCAGTCACTTACACTCCCTCTCCTGTTGTAAAGTATGCTCCAGAATTCGCCAAAGTCCTGTGAAATACTGACTTCACAGAAGTCACCTGTGCCAAGTATGTACTTCTCCCAGTAATTTAAAACCGGCATGTTGGCTCCATTGAGATTCAAAACAAGATAGAGGGAGTTATCGTCACCGGAATTGTATGGTCCGTTTGGAGAATCAGTCAGACTGAAGGGTGGTGAATGGTATTCGACACTGGAAAGTCCCCAGGAGCAATCTGAAGCCTCCATGTAGTCTCTCAGACTGTTCGTATCTATTTCATCGGAAAAAGGATAGGTATTCTCGTCTGTGCGAGCGTGCACTGTGTTGGACATTTCACAGATAGAACCGGATGTATCTCTGACGAATAACCTGTAATAATAAAGTGTCCCCGCATGTAATAATGAATCTCTGGTTGATAATGTGTTCTGGTCAGTTATCACTCTGATCAAGGTGTCATTGGTGGTAACATTGTTATCCAGGGATCTGTAGAGAAGATAAGCGTCGAAATCACCTCCGTTGTATCGGGACCACGATAATGACATACCGTATTTGTCAATGTTGTATGGATCATTCAGGGTTATTGTTTTTGATGTAGCTCCCAGTAGCAACGGGAGCAGGATAATCAACAACCTTGACATCATTTTTACACCTCCTTTTTAAATTTTCGACTTAAAGTTTATCCTGCTGGTGTTAACAAAGTGTTAACAAAATGTTAACAGGATGAAATTCTGTTAACAGCCCGATTTAGGGCGTATGAAATTCTTTCCATATCCAGTGCAGATGTTTATAGGAAAGTTGTCGGGTTAAACTGGTGTGGCTTTGAAACTGATATCTTCTTCCGTACTCTTCAGGTATGGGAAAAGAAATCGAGAAAGGAAAGGCGGGGAGGTAGTGCGTGATCTTTTCCTGGCAGTATGGAGGTGATGCGGGAGTACAAACAACCCCTCCCTGCTTTGTGGAGAGATACTTCCCGACCCCTCTCCCACAAAGCTTTGCTTTGTGGGGAGACACTCATCAACCCCTCCCCCGCAGCACATTTATGCTGTGGGGGAGGATTAAGGAGGGGGCATGGAGAGCTGATCGGACAGGGGGAAGCGGTTGGGGGTTTTGTCACCCTCCCCTTAATCCCCTCCCGCAAGGGGGAGGGGTGTTTGTGTGTGACCCACTTCGTGGGAGTTGGGGATTGTAGGTGGATTTTCGCAAGTGAGAGGGATGGTTGGGGAAAACTCGCTCACTTTGTGATGGGTGTGCCTGTAGATTTCAATAAGTATAGAAAGTCCTTTCCTGCAGCGAGGATGTGATAAGGGAAGATCGCGAACCTCTCCTCTGAACTTCGAAGAGGTTTGGGTGAGGATGATCT
>CAZNDM010000093.1:0-6236 GCA_964571845.1 uncultured bacterium
ACAACCTCCCCTCCCACGAAGTGGGAGTCCACTCATCACCTCCCCTCCCGCTTGCGGGAGGGGATTGAGGGGAGGGTAAAAAGGGTCTTTCTTGCTTTTCCCTGTCAGATCTGCTCTTTCCACCCCCACCTTAATCCTCCCCCGCATAGCGGGGGAGGAGTTTTGTAGAGAGATCCTCCCCCACAAAGCGGGGAAGGGGTTTGTAGGGCAATCCCCCGCAGAGCGGGGAAGGGTTTTGTAGAGAAATTCTCCTCTACAAAGCGGGGGAGGGGTTTGTAGGGCAGTCCTTTTCCGCAGAGTGGGGAAGGGTCAAGAGAGTTTCCCAGCGATGTAGGGAAGAGGTGGAGAGAGTCTTTCAGCGGAGTGGGCGAGAGATCGTGAGAGTCTCCCAGCGAGATGGGGGGATTTGTAGGATAATCCTCCACCACAAAGTCGGGAGGAAATTAGTGGGTAACCTCCATCTCTCCATTTACACATCTTGGCGGAGGAGCTGGAAAAAATGCCCTCACAAAGCCAAAGATCTGTAAGAAGGAAGGTTGACCCCTCGATCTTTTCTTGGTTTTGTGAGGAAGTAGATGGAGCGAAGTAACGCAGAGCACATTAAACGATAAATTGCTTTTAGTTTTTAGATCGCGCCCCCGCATTTAAGATACTGAAAACCTAACTTTCATCAACATCATAAGTTGGGATGGTACGAAGGCTTAGCCTTTTTAATGAGCAGTGGCCTTGCGTGTCAAAAAACTATTGGTCTTTTAAGAATTTTTCTCTTCTTGAGGATAGCTCCTTTGCGATTCTTTTTCCGGTCGGGGTTGTGGCGATGCCGCCGAGTGCGGTTTCTTTCAACTCTTCTGGTAATTTCCTCCCTACATTTTTCATGGCATCTATAACTTCGTCAGCCGGGATAACGCTTCTGATGCCTGAAAGGGCGAGTTCAGAGGCGAGAAAAGCCAGACCTGTCGCCATAGCATTTCTTTTGATGCAAGGTACTTCGACGAGCCCTGCGACGGGATCACATATCAGCCCCATAACATTTTTCAGGGCAATAGCCACAGCATGATCGATCATGGATGTGGTCCCATTTTCGAGATAAACGAGGGCGGCGGCCGCCATGGCGGCCGCCGCCCCACATTCCGCCTGACATCCACCTTCCGCTCCCGATAATGTCGCCCTGTTGCCTATAACCGCACCCACCCCCGATGCCACAATCAATCCCTCTATCATTCTCTCATCACTTTCTGAAGTCTCCTCCTGATACGAAATCAAAACCCCAGGAATTGTCCCCGCAGCACCACCAGTTGGAAATGCCACTATCCTGCACATAGATGCATTCGCCTCGCCTATTGCCATGGCGTATCCCACTGCCCTCTTCACAACCGGTGATAAAAACCTCTTAGAACTCCCAAGGTATTTTCTCCCATCACCTTTCACAAGAACTGCCGCACTCCTGAATTCTGGTGAGAGAGCATTTCTTAACGATTCTTTCATCGCCGTCCATGTCTTACGGAAAAATTCCAGCGTCTCGGATGCACTTTTGCCAGTTGTCTCAGTTGTTTTCAGGAGGACAACTTCATAAAAGCTTAAATTTCTCGATTCTGCCTCTCTGATAATTTCACGAATGCTGTTCATACACTCTCCAGTGTTCTGACTTTCATAACCCCGTCAATTCTTTCTATGACCTTAATGAGTCGTTCGTCAATAGGATCGTCGAGCTCAAGGACTAAAATTGCCTCACCCCCTCTTTTTAATCTTGTGAGATGAGCTGTTCCGATGTTTATTCCGAAAGCAAATACACGGCCCGCTATTCGGGAAAGCAGACCGGGCGTATCTCTATGAAGAACAAGGACGGTGTTTGTCCCGCTTCTGATGATAACCGGGAAGTCCCAGACCCTTCGGATCTCTGCGACTCCACCGCCGGGCGAAACTCCAATTATGTCGAGCTCTTCCATGTCACTTTTACCTTCAATTTTTAATGAAACCGGATGTGGAGGTTGAAATTCTCTATCCGCTGAGAAAGTAAACTCCAGTCCAGCCTGTCTTGCATAATCAAAAGCACTTTTAACCCTCTCATCGTCCTCTTTGAATCCGAGAATTCCACCGATTATGGCAAGGTGTGATCTATGACCGAAAAAGGTCTCAGCAAGTGAGCCGTAAAAGGTGATGCTGACCCTTTGAATGTTGCCCTGGATGAGTTTCCTGTAAATGTTCCCTATCCTTATTATTCCGGCAGTGTGCGAGCTTGACGGGCCAAGTGTTATGGGTCCCGCGACATCAAAGATGTTCATTCGAGATACTTTCTCGGATCAGTAATCTTTCCTTCAAGTGCGGATGCAGCTGCAGTTGCCGGACTTGCGAGATAGATAAAGGCGTCCCGCGAGCCCATTCTCCCTTTAAAGTTTCTGTTTGCAGTTGAGATTGTTACTTCACCGGGTGCCATTACGCCCTGATGTGCCCCAAGGCAGGGACCGCAACCGGGGTTCATTATCACAAATCCAGCCTCCGCTATGTCGTAGAGGATGTTTCTCTTCATAGCCTCAAAGTACACTTCCCACGATGCTGGAAAGACGAGTCCGCGCACCCCGTCTTTGATTTTCTTGCCCTTTACGATTTTTCTTACAACCTCAAGATCTTCAAGTCTGCCGTTTGTACAGGTCCCTATAAAGACCTGGTTTACCTTTATGTCTTCGGCGTCAGAGACAGGGTGAACATTGTCCACGGTGTGGGGAAATGCAACCTGCGGCTCTATGCTGCTGATGTCAAATTCGAGGATCTCTTCAAATTCGGCATCTGGATCAGATTTTATCACTTCAAAATCCTTCTTTGCACGGGGTTTAACATATTCGAGGGTCTTCTCATCCGGCTCGATATAACCAGCCTTGGCACCCATTTCAACTGCCATATTGGAGAACACCATTCTCGACGCAATGGAAAGTTCCTTAATAACAGGTCCTGCAAATTCCACCGCTTTGTAGGTTGCATAGTCGGCTCCGAGCTGGCCGATGATGTAGAGCATGATGTCTTTGGCATAGACGCCGTGAGGAATTTTACCTTTGATCTCAATTTTGATTGTCTCAGGAACCATGAGCCATATCTCGTCAGTTGCCCAGAGTACAGCAACTTCACTTCGTCCTATACCTGCTGAGAAAGCTCCGAATGCGCCATAGGTCGTTGTGTGAGAATCGGCTCCGAGGATGACAGTGCCTGGAAGGGCGTATCCCTTTTCAGAGAGAACCTGATGGCAGATTCCGCCACGCGTGTTTATGTCATAAAAATGCTTTATCCCCTGACTTTTAACGAATTCCCGGATGGTCTGATGATTCTTGGCATAAGCCTCTGTGGATGGTGGAACGACATGGTCAAGTACAATGACGATTTTGTCAGGATCTTTGACTTTTTCAACGCCGAGCTTTTTGAAATTAAGGTAGATAGCGGCAGTATTGTCGTGAGACATGACGAAATCCGGCGAGATAGTAACGATTTCGCCGGGGACCACATCTTTTCCGGCCTTTTTGCCCAGAATTTTTTGAGCAAAGGTTTTCCCTGCCATGACTCAATCCCTGAATGGTTCAAAATTGGCAAAATCTGCGTGATAGATGATAATGGTTTCAGGTCTCCTTTTGACAAAGTCGCCTTCTTTGGAATGAGCGGCGATCATATTCTGAATTTCAATCGGGAGACCGTGTTTGAATGCGAGGGCTGTGCCAGAGACAGGATGTCTGATGAGTTTTCCCGCATAGCTTTTCCCGACTTTCCCATCGTTTTTACCGTATTCGAGGAGTTTTCCCACATCGTGTAGCAATGCACCAGCCACAAGGTAATCAAAATTAATCTCTATTTTATCGCCATAAGAATTTTTGAGCTCTTTGCCCATGGCGAGAGCGGTTCTGGTAACAGCCCTTGTGTGGTCAATTAAAGAGATTTCGGTGTCGGGGATGAGTAGCGTGAAGGGGATCTTATCAAGCTCTTCACATGTCCAACCACCAATTTCAATGGCTTCTTCCCAGGTTTCAATAACTTTTTTTCTCAACTCTCCATCCTTTATAAGGTCAATTTCGGGAAGGATTTTAACAATATCACACATGGACTACTCTCCTTTTTTGAATTTTTCGAGGAGTTCGTTTTCCCTTGCAATTTTCAAGTTTTCTTCAACGAGGTTAAGGTCCTCTTCCTGTAAAAGTTCAGAGATTTCGGGTTTTCTGAGTTTAATTTTTGCGAGGGCTTTTGCGGATTCGATCCTGACAGGCTCGTTTCTTTCTCGCAGGTGTTTTTTTAAGGGTTCAACTGATTTTTCTGTTCCCACATTTCCGAGGATAAAAGCGGCGACAGAGCGGACATACCAGAATTTTTCTTCGAGCAGTGGGATGGTTCTGTCTTCTATTTCACTTCCCCATTCACAGAGTGCTTCAGCTGCTTTTTCCCTGACATGCCAGCTTTCAGAGTAGAGGAGTTCAAAAAGTTTGTCTTTGTCCCTTTTTTCTTTGAGAATCTGGACAGCCTGGAGCCTGTCAAGAATGTTTCGGGATTTGAGCAACATTTCAACGGTTAGCTCCTGGGGTTTTCCACTTCCGCCTTTTTTAGCCATTTCCTAATGCCTCCCTTGAGTTCGTTAATACCAATTCCTTTGAGTGCAGAGACTCTATACACCTCAGTATCATTAAGCTTAAACTCCAAATTATCCACAAGGTCAATTTTATTCAGAGCCACTATACGAGGTTTGTCAAGTATCTCCGGCTTGTAAAGTCTTATCTCTTCAAGGAGTGAATGGTAGTCCTTTAACGGATCTTCTGATGTTACATCAATCACAAAGAGGAGGAGTCTTGTTCGTTCGATGTGTCTCAGAAACTGCAGGCCAAGACCTTTCCCCCTGTGAGCCCCTTCAATGATACCGGGGATATCAACGACGGCAAAAACAGTGTCTTCCGGGTCTTTCACCATGCCCAGGTTGGGGGTAAGGGTAGTGAAAGGGTAGGGTGCGATTTTGCCCGAGGAGCCGGAAAGGGCTTTGAGAAGAGTGGTTTTGCCTGCATTGGGATAACCGACGAGTCCCACATCGGCTATGAGCTTGAGCTCCAGGACGAGAAATCTTTCCTCGCCTTCTTCGCCTTTTTCGCGGATTCTTGGGGCTCTGAGTGTGGGTGTTGCAAATCTCGCGTTTCCTTTACCACCCCTACCTCCTCTTGCGACAAGGAGTTTTTGGCCATGCTGTGTAACTTCCCCCAGTATTTCACCAGTGATTTCGTCTTTGACAACTGTACCCAGGGGGACTTTGATAAGTACATCTTTCCCCTTTCTTCCGGTTCTTCTTGATGGACCTCCGTCTCTTCCGTCTTCAGCTTCAAAAATCTTTTTGTACCTGAAGTCGAGAAGGGTTTTTAGTGATCTTTCGCCGATTAAATATACATTTCCACCGGGACCGCCATCGCCTCCGTCAGGTCCGCCTTTTGGAACATACTTCTCCCTGCGGAAATGGATGATGCCGTCTCCACCTTTTCCTGCACGAACTCTGATTTTTGCGAGGTCCACGAAACTGCTTTTTCTTGCCATAGTTTCAAAATTTACTCATATTTAATGATTAAAGCAAGGGTGGGAGTACTCAGGAAAAAGTTTTTGGGATAAATGGTTTTAATCTCACCCTCACAGTGTGTTAGCATTGTGGGGATATTTTCCAGTAACCACTTCCCTTACCTTACGGGATGATTCTCTTCGAACTCCTCCATCACTTTACGGAGAGACCTTCTTCGAACATCTCCCTCACCTTTCGGGAGACATTCTCTTTGACCTTCTCCCCCCTCGCAGGGGAAATCCTCTTCAAACTTCTCTCCCACTTTGTGGGGAATTTCCCCTGAATTTCTTCCTTCACCTTGTGAGGGAGATATTCCTTAAACTCCTCCATCACTTTGTGAGAAAGAGCCTTTTCAGACTTCTCCTCCACTTTGTGGGGGAGACCCTTTTTCAAACTCCTCCTCCACTTTGTGAGGGAGACTCTTTTAGACTCCTTCCCCACTTTGTGGGAGAGACCCTTTCAAACTCCTCCCCCGCTAAGTGGGGGAGGAATAAGGAGGGGGCAAAAGGGCAGATCTGGCAGAGGAGAGCGTGTTAGAGTTTCATCGCCCTCCCCTTAATCCCCTCCCGCTTGCGGAAAGGGGAGATTGTCGGTGAATCTTCTCGCAAGCAGGAGATGAAAATAGAAAAAGTCTTTCCGCAAAGTGAAAGGGGAAGCAATTACTAATATTTTTAGA
>CAZNDM010000094.1:0-22578 GCA_964571845.1 uncultured bacterium
TCTTTTTCTAACTCAATTTAAAACACTATACCCCTCAACCACACAATGAATGGAGCAAACACAAGGGAGACAATTGCCATGAGCTTCAGAAGAATGTTGAGTGATGGTCCAGCTGTATCCTTGAACGGATCACCAACTGTATCTCCCTCAACTGAAGCCTTGTGAGCGTCAGATCCCTTTCCGCCTCTGTTACCAGCCTCAATCCACTTCTTGGCATTGTCCCATGCAGCACCTGCATTTGCCATAAAGATTGCAAGAGGCACTCCCACCGCAAGTGAGCCCGCAAGAAATCCGCCAAGTGACTCAAGTCCGAGAATGAAACCAACCACAAGCGGAGTAAAGAACGCAACAACTCCAGGCTTGATCATCTCCTTGAGCGCACCACCGGTTGTAATGTCAACGATCCTCGCATAGTCAGCCTTAACACCCTCTTTCCCCTCAAGCAGTCCGGGGATCTCTCTCCATTGACGACGAACCTCTTCAACTACATACTGCGCAGTTCTTCCCACAGCCTTCATGACAGCTGCTGAGAAGTAGAATGGGATAACAGCTCCGATAAAGATGCCGGTGATCACACGGGCATCGAGTATGTCGAGCACAAATTTTGGTATATTCAAAACATGCTGTGCATTCTGAGAGAATGCGGCAAACAGTGCGAGCGCTGTGAGTGCGGCAGATCCAATTGCAAAACCTTTTCCAATGGCAGCAGTTGTATTACCTGCAGCGTCGAGCTCGTCTGTGATTGCCCTCACCTCTTTGGGAAGGTGCGCCATCTCAGCTATACCACCTGCGTTGTCGGCAACAGGTCCGTAGGCGTCAACTGAAACCGTGATACCTGTAATTGAGAGCATACCGATTCCTGCAAGTGCAACGCCGTAAAAGCCGCTCAATCCAGCTTTGTCTCCCACATAGAAGGCAACATAGATTGAAATTGCAATTGCAATAAGAGGAACCACCGTGCTCATCATCCCTGTGGCAAGACCGGCGATAATATTGGTCGCAACTCCTGTCTCTGAAGCCTCTGCAATCTCTTCAATCCTTTTACCCGTGGAATAGTATTTCGCAACATAACCGATGAGGATACCGGATGCGAGTCCAAAAAGAACCGCCCAGAAGAGAACGATGCTGCCCATCACCTTCTGAATGGCAATGAATGCTCCAATCGCGAAGAAAATACCTGCAAAAACAGTTGTTCTCAAAAGTGCACCCTGGGGATCAGACTTGGCTCCCCGGATAAAATAAACACCGAAAATAGACGCAACTATACCGATGGCTGCAAGGATGAATGCGAGATACACACCCTGCGGATTTCTGAGTGCTGCGGCAATCACAACAGCTGAGAGAATTGATCCAACATACGATTCGTAAAGATCAGCACCCATACCTGCCACATCACCGACATTGTCACCAACATTGTCGGCAATGACAGCGGGATTACGGGGGTCATCCTCAGGGATCCCGGCCTCTACCTTTCCTACAAGGTCACCACCTACATCGGCGGCTTTTGTGTAAATTCCGCCACCAACCCTTGCAAAGAGAGCCACACTTGATGCTCCCATGGAAAATCCTGCGAGTACTGTGGCAGCATCTCCGTGGTTCTTAAAGATCGCCACAAAAATAATGTAGAGAACAGAGAGACCGAGGAGTCCGAGACCTGCAACGGACATTCCCATAACTGTTCCACCGTAGAAAGCCACAGCGAGAGCCTCTGTGAATCCTTTATCTTTGGCAGCGGCAGCAGTCCTCGCATTTGAGCTTGTGGCTATTTTCATACCGAAATAGCCTGCAGTGAGAGAGAGACTTGCACCCACGAGATAAGCAATGGCAGTCGCAAGTGCCATCTTAAATCCAAGCTGTGCACTCAGCCCGATGAGCAACAGTATGACAACAACCACAATGAAGATACTGATGGAGCGATACTCTCTACCCAGGAAAGCCATTGCTCCTTCCTGAATGTAACCCATGATGCGGCGCATGGTCTCATTTCCCGCATCCTTGGAAGTTACAAGCCTTGCCATGTAAAACGCAAAAAGTATGGATATAATACTTGCCACAACCGCTATCCAGAATGGACCCATAGTAATACCTCCCTGTTAATTTTTTTGCGAATTAATGAAATCCATGGCCTTGAGGGGGGACTCTCGATAGATCTTTATCCCCTCGTAGCCGCGTGGAAAAACCTCGGTTCTCAACAATTCAATTTCTTCGTCCGAAAACTCGGACAGGACATAATCCCTCAGGGGTATCCCCTCAGGTCTGCCTATTCCAATTCTCATTCTCGGTATTTCCTCTGTTCCCAGTTCAGCTATAACAGATGCAAGTCCATTGTGGGATCCAGCTGACCCCTTCAGTCTCAGCCTCAATCTGCCAAACGGAAGATCGGCATCATCGAGAACCACAATAATTGAAGTGTAATCCTCAAGCCCGTATTGCTCAACTACCTGTCTCACTGCAACACCCGAAAGGTTCATAAAAGTTGTGGGCTTTACAAGGATAAAGTCTTCGTTTTCACCAATGTAAAACTCTCCCCTGCCAGGTTTCAGCCTGATCCCTTCCCTGTAAGCAAAGTAGTCAACAAACAACCATCCAGCGTTGTGCCGGGTGTAGATGTACTCTCTCCCTGGATTTCCAAGGCCAAATATAAAGATTCTATCCAATTACTCAGACTGTGTTTCCTCAGAAGGTGCAGCTTCTTCAGCTGCCTCTTCTGCCACCTCTTCCTCAACAACACCCCGTTTGGGTGCAAGAACTGTTACAATGGGTGTATCAGGTGGCTCGAGGATCTCGATATCAGGATCGAGCTTCAGATCTCTCACATGAATTGAGTCACCCAATCCGAGATCAGTTATGTCAATTTCAATGTGTGGAATTGATTTACTCGGAATCACATAGATCGTAAGTTCTCTTGTTATCTGCTCCACCATACCACCAAGCTTCACACCCTTGGCCTCTCCCTTCAGGATGACAGGGACTGTGAGCTCTATCTTTTCACCGGCGTATGCAATCTGGAAATCAACATGTATGGGTCTGCCGTAGAGTGGATCTCTCTGGATCTCTTTTATGAAAACCTGCTTCTCCTCACCGTCCATCTTCACAGTTATGAGCTGTGTCTCACCGTGGATCTCCGCAAGGAAATGCTGGAAATCCTTAAGATTGATCTTGACGGGATAATTCTCACCAGCGTGACCGTAAATTACGCCTGGAATGTATCCGCTCTTTCTGAGTTTTTTAACCCTGGAAGTGCCGAACTCTTCCCGCTTTTCCACTTTCAATACTCTTGCCATTTTCTTTCTACCTCCCTATTAGATGAATACTTGGCTTACGGACCTCTCCTCGTGTATTCTGAGGATTACATCCGCGAGTAACTCTCCAATCGAGAGGGATATTGCCTTCTCAGGCCAAGTATCCCTCCTGGGTAAAGTATTTGTTACCCAGACCTTTTCAATGGGGCTGCTGTCAATAATCTCTTTCGCCCCTCTGGAAAAAACACCATGTGTGGCTATTGCGCAAATATCAATTGCCCCCTTTTCCTTCAGTGCCACTGCAGCCTTTGCAAGTGTGTTTCCCGTATCAATAATATCGTCAACGAGCACAACCCTCTTGCCTCCTACCTCTCCAATGATGTTAACAACTTCCGCGACATTCGGCGCAGGCCTCCTCTTGTCTATTAAAGCAAGTGGCAGATTGCCAAGTTTTTTGGCAATTGCACGCGCCCTCTTGACACCTCCTACATCAGGGGACACAACCACATGGGTCTCTGACGAGAGTTGGGTTATGTATCTTCTAAATACAGGCGTTGGGAACACATTGTCCACAGGGACATCAAAGAATCCCTGAATTTGCTCGGAATGCAGATCCATTGTCAGCACCCTGTTGGCACCCGCCCTTTCAATCAGATTAGCCACGAGCTTCGCCGAGATCGGTACCCTTGGCTGATCCTTTCTATCCTGCCTTGCATACCCAAAATATGGGATAACTGCCGTTATTCTCGCCGCAGATGCCCTCTTCGCAGCATCTATCAGGAGCAATAGCTCCATCAGATTGTCTGCCGGTGGTATGGTTGACTGAATAATAAAAACATCGTGACCACGGATGTTTTCCTTTATCTGAACCTTTATCTCTCCGTCATTAAAACGGGAAACTTCGAGCTCCGTCGGCTTTATGCCAAGAAACTTCGCAATCTCTTCCTTCAAATAGTTTGAAACATTCCCTGAAAGTAACTTAATATCTCCTCTCATCATGGAAAAAATCTCCGTGGAAGTGCCTAAATTTTAATTGTTACCACAGGTTAAATCAATATTTGACGAATTTGATAAATTTTTTGCCCGCGTGTAATAGGTAAACTCCAGAACCGAGTGTGGAAACATCTATTGCTCTGTAAAGACCTTTAAAATCCATGATCCTTCTGCCATCCACAGAGTAGATTACCGGGTCAGATACAAAATTCAAAAACTCAATTGTATTGACCACCACATTGCTTTTAAGGAGTGGTTCGTCTGGAGAATCCGGGGTATTTTCACCTACAGATGTCTGATTGCCGTAAAAAATTTCAATAAATTCATAAATGTAACCACCGGTCGTATCCGCATCTGCAATCTCCGTAATTCCGACAAAGTTTCCGCCTCCTGTGTAGTTTAAAGAGCCAGGAGATGCATTGTGCCAGTCATCAATGGTCCAGCTCCCCGGATCACCGGGATCACCGGTAAAATCAACTCTCTGGTATGTATATCCCCTCTGAAATGTGTAGGTTGGACCATCAACAGTATCACCTGTGGCATTTACAAGGGTAAATGTTTCCCGCCCATTTAAAACAGGGAATCTCCCGCCTCCATTGATATAAACGACATTCTCACCAAGATTTACTCCCCAGAAGTTTTCAAACTGGTCCTGAGTAGCACCTCTTGCGATGATGAGGGTGGAGTTGATAGGGAGCCTTACACCGTTAAAAGTAAATACCCTGTGGGAATTTTCCTGTATCAATTGCCATCCATCGAGGATCAGGTAGTTTCCGGGACTCCGGGTTTGATAGGAGAGTGTATCGCTGACGACAAATCCGTTTGACTTGTGAGCTCTCACAAAGAAAAAGACTGTTGTTTCCACTTCAGTCGGCGGGATTTTGAAAATGGAACTTGAGGATGTAGTCGATTCAGGAAGGCTTGCCTCCCAGGCAACACGGTCAATAGAGAAAAAGAGAGTATCGGATAATCTCGAGAAGTTGTACTCGGCAAGAACGCTTACTGTATCCATTGGAGTAGGGCTTAGAGGAGTATATGAAACAGTGATCGCATCGCCAGAGACACCTGCAAGCCAGAGGGTTGTATTCAGGATGGCAAAGTTGTTCTGGACACCCTCCTCAGTCCATCCGTTATAGAGTACATTTCCAGGATTACCTGTGCCATCATCAGCAGGAGAGCTATCAGTGAGACCAGCGATCTTTCCATTTCCATAAGTCCCGGTAGCGAGGAAAACCATGGTCGTGCCCTGAGGCTCGCCAGTTTTCCACACATGTCCCCGCAGCGACGGATTCACAGATGGGAAAAGTGTCATAACAGTAGATGCATAAAAAGACATTCCATGGACAATCCCGGTAGGTCCATGGGTAACAGGATCATCGAGTGATGTTGATACATTGAAAGTTCTGTCACTTATTGAGTTCGCAGGATCCCCCGTTACATGGAAATGAATACCAAAATAGTTTTCAAAGAGATTCCAGATGCGTGGCGAGTCCCATCCGTTGTTATTTCTGTCTGAAGCGTTGTGATCAGCAACCATGAAGAGACCACCACCATTACTGACAAAATTCAATATGGCATTGATTTCATCTGCGGTAAATGGAACCTGGGGTTCACATACAATAAACACATCGAAGTTGGCAAGATCGAGCTCGTTTGTGGGATCATTGTAAGTAATTCGACCCCAGGGTGGTAGAGTAACCACCTGATGGCCCAGGGAATGAAGATCGAACCCCCAATCAGAGATACCCCCGATCCACTGGTCACCGTTTGAGGGATTCGGAGGCTGGGGGTAGGGAAAGTCATCGTCTATCATCCAGTCTGCATTCCCTGCATCTTCCTCTTTGGTTAGATCAAAGAGGATCCGTGCGGGATGTAAAACACTCAAAAAGAGTAGAAACAGTAAGAATTTTCTCATAACAGGCGTTCAATTTTAAGGGATCAGATCTCTATGTTCAAAATTTTCCTGGCTATAACTCCGATAATGAAGGAGGCAACGGCCACACCGAAACTGATAAGAAGCATCTCCACAAACAGGGCACCAAATGACTCTTCTTTTACTACGGATACGAAAAATGTGAAAAACAGAATCACCAGAAACGCATCAAAAAGTGAGAGAGCAAGGGCAGCATAGGGATTATGAAAAACGAAGAATGGAAAGATCAGAAGAGCAACTGTGAAAATATAGGCAACACCTGTGTAAATAGAAGCCTTGAGAGGGCTTTTACCTGTTTTTTCCGATTTCTGAGAGAGGTACTCCGAGGCAGCCATGGAAAGTGATGCGGCAATTCCTGTTATCAATCCCGCAAGTCCCACAATTCTCGTTACTCTCAGAGCAAATGTGAGACCGGCGAGTGTACCGGTTAACTCCACGAGGGCATCGTTCAAACCGAGCACCATCGAACCAATGTAGCCTATCCTCTCCTCCTTTAGCATTTCAATGAGCTGATCCTCATGATGCTGCTCCTCTTCGAGCATCCTCCTCGCCTCCGGTATCTCGTTGAGAACTGACTCGTAGCTCTCCTCTGCCTTTTTCTCGCTGAGCTCCATCATTTTAACGACAAATGTGTATCCGAGAACAAGAGAGGCAGCCTTCATCAATAAAGTGGAAAACCATGGAGGGGACACATCCACTCCCGTGTATTTTTTCAATATCTTATAATGATTTAGCTCCTCCTGGGCAATCCTTTCAAGTATTTTCCCGTTCTTTTCATCTGCCCGCCTGGCAAGGTATCTGTATATCTCGTAACCCTGGATCTCAGCCCTCTGGAATTTTTTCAGTATCTCTTTCATGTCTTAGAAATTATATCCACCCACAGGTTTCTTCAAGTTGAGCCCTTGAGTTAGTGGAGGTAGCCTTTGGTCAATTTCTTTATGTCAGATTTTGTCAACTTGATCTTTTCACCGGGCTTCAATGTCGGTGGCATAAAGTAGTTTCCTATCCTCACTCTTTTCAGCTTCACCACATCAAAACCGAGTTTCTTGAAAATCCTTCTTATTTCCCTCTTTTTACCCTCGCGCAGAACGATTTTAAACACCCCTTTATTTCCGGTCGAGTGGAGGAGCTGGACTCTGTAAGGCTTCAAAAACACCCCCTTATCAAAAACCCCTTTCCTCAGTCTCTTCATGACATCACGATCTATTTTCCTGCCTTCAACTGTAACAATATACTCTTTTTCAATTTCGTACTTTGGATGGGTGATGATATTGGCGAGTTTCCCATTGTTTGTGAGTATCATCAGTCCTTCTGAGTCTTTATCGAGTCTTCCAACGGGGAAAACCCGTCTTTCTATATCCCCGATGTAATCAGCTATGGTTTTCTCTGCAAATTTGTCGCTGAGTGTACTCGATACACCCGGTGGTTTATAAAAGGCGAAAGATACTGTGTTTTTATCCTCTATCTTCACTCTCTTTTTGCCAAAAACCACCACATCCCTGGACGGATCAACCTCGAACCAGGGTTCACGGACAATCTCGCCGTTCACACTAACCCTCCCCTCGACGATAATCCTGTCACAAAACCTTCTGGATCCCACTCCAGCTCTCTGGAGGAATTCTCTGAGTTTCATAGGCTATTAGTATAATCCCGGGCTGGTGAAGATTCAGATTGGAACGATCATCCGAAATATTCGATGTTTTTAATTTTTTACCACCAAACAAGTTGACTTTTAACTATCATTCATATAATACTAATGAGCATGAAGGGTAAGACAAGAAAGGAACTCGATAGAATACTGAAGAGAGACGAGATAATGCGTGCTGCTCTAAAACTTTTTCTTGAAAAAGGCATTAGAGATACAAAACTCGAAGAAATTGCCGAAAGTGTGTATCTTACAAAGCCAACGATTTATTATTACTTTAAAAGTAAAGACCACATAGTTGATGCACTCGCTGCCAAGGGTTGGCAGTATCTTTACGATGTGGCAAAGAGAAATTACAACCCCGATAATCCCCGTGAATCTTTTTTTAAAATTGTCAGAGAGCAGATGAATCTGTACAAAACCCGGTATGAACTCCTGAAATTTCTGTTCATTTCTTCAGGATATGTCAGCGAGTACGATTCTGAAGGAAAACTCAAGGAATGGGCAAATTATAAAAAAGAGCTCATGGAAATGTATGAAAACCTGCTTGAAAACCTTGTCGGAAAAGACAGGGTTTCTCTTGTTCAGAAAGCAATAGGTGGGGTCATCCATGGAATTTTAAATCTCGGACGCCCACCTGAGGATAAAGACTTTGTAAACGCCCTCGAGTTCCTAAATAAACTAATTGACTCATGACCATCCTCTTGCCCCTTTTAATCTCTCTGAAGGTCGTATCACTCGTACCGAGTGTTACAGAAATAATTTTCCTGCTCGGAGCCGACTCCCTTCTTGCTGGCACAACCATCTACTGCAACTATCCGGAAGCTGCAAAAAAAACTCACAAAGTCGGAGATCTTCTGCATCCAAAGATCGAGGATATAGTCAGAATCTCACCTGACATCATATTCGTCACTCTCCCCATGCAAAGATCTATCATGGAGAAGCTCAAAAAACTGGGCTTTAATGTAATCTCAGTCAACCCGGAGTCAATAAACGGCATATTAAAAACTATTACACTTATAGGAAAATATACGGGCACCAGTGAAAGAGCCAGATTTGTCGTCGACAGCCTAAAAAAAGAATTGCAGAAACTTGAAAAATCAAAACCAGCCCGAGAGGTGAGAGTATTCTTCGAACTTTCCCCAAAACCTCTTTATACCATCGGGAAAAACTCCTTTTTGAATGAAATTGTGGAAGTTGCAGGTGGAAAAAACATATTTGATTACCTGAAAATCCCTTACCCTGTAGTAAGACAGGAGGATGTGATAAAGGAAAATCCCGAGGTCATAATCATCAGCTATCCGGATGCCAATCCGGAAAATGTGGTGAAAAGAATAGGCTGGGATTCGATAAATGCCGTAAAGACATCGTGTATTTTCAAAGTAGAGCCCGAGCTTTTCACAAGACCCGGACCAAGATTTATTCTTGCGATAAAAAGGCTCAGGAAGATTTTCCAGGAATGTATTTTGAGAGAATCCCGGTGATGCTGCCTATCTTCAATTTTGATTGAATTTTCAGTGGCTCTCTCCAGGCAGAATCAGTAGAAATCCACATAAAAAAGTTTCCACCATCTTTAAACAATCCCTTCTGGCTAAACGCGATCACGACCTTTCTTGCATCCCTTCCCATAACAGATTCGTGCTCTACCACATAGACTTTTGCAGTTGTCGTTATTCTGTCAACATGATATGTAACAGCAAGGGTCTCCCCCTCTGCAACGGAACGTGCAAGGTAAATCAGGGAAAGGGGATCGTAAAATGGCGGTGTCTTTACTGTTGTGTCCGGATATACAGCGAGGCTGTCTTTGAAGGAATAGAAGACATAACTTGAGGCTCTATACTTACCCTCCCTCAATTTTTTTGAATACACAAGGGTATGAAGTGAAGTCGTATCTATAAGTGATTGAATTTCATCGTCAACCTTAAAGATACTGGAAAACAAACCTGTGGTCTTCAACCTCAGATTTAGGTGGTAACAGGGAATCCTGTTGATGATTTTGACATCAGGCATAACTTTAAGAACAAGTTTACCCGCTTTCAGAGGTCCAAAATACACATCCATTACAATTTTCTCACCGGGGATGGGATGGAAGGTTAAAAAAAGAAAGAGCAGAATCATTCAGGCAGGATTTTGAGAAAGCGGCGTTTACCCACTTTAACGATAACAGGTTCTTTAAGTCCACGAAGTTCCATGGTCTCATCCCCTACCGTCTCACCATTGATTTTCACACCGCCCTGTCTTATCAACCTTCTTGCTTCGCTCTTGGATTTTACAAGTCCCGCTTTAAAAAGGACATCAACTATAGGTTCGCCATCGGATTTCAGCACATACTCCGGGATTTCATCCGGGACCTGTTTTTCGCGGAAAACCCGGTTAAAGTGTTCCTCCGCCTGGCGGGCTTTCTCCTCTCCATGAAATAGTCTAACTATCTCAAAAGCCAATCTGGCTTTGGCATCTCTCGGATTCTCTTCGATGAGGTCCTTCACTTTTTTGAGCTCATCCTCGTCGTAGTAAAGAACCAGCTGGAAATATTTCAAGATAAGGTTGTCAGGGATGGACATAACCTTTCCGTACATGTCTTCAGGGGAATCCTTCAGCGCGATGTAATTATTGTAGGACTTGGACATTTTGAGCTTTCCATCCGTTCCCTCAATAAGCGGCACGGTCAATATGACCTGAGGTTCCTGACCGAAATGTTTCTGAATGTCCCTCGCAATTACAAAATTAAACTTCTGATCCGTTCCACCCACCTCGATATCCGAGGAAATTGCGTAAGAGTCGTAACCCTGAAAGAGTGGATAGAGGAGCTCGTGGATGAAAATAGGTATCTCCTTTTCAAATCTCATCTTGAAATCGTCACGCTCAAGCATTCTTGCCACCGTATATGTTGCTGCGAGTTCAATCACATCTTTCGATGTGAGTGGTCCAAGCCATTTGGAGTTGTATGTAACCTCTGTCTTCTCCGGATCAAGCACCATGTAAACCTGTTCAAAGTATGTCTTGGCATTCTCGCGGACCTCTTCTTCTGAGAGTCTCGGTCTCGTTTTTGACTTACCAGACGGATCACCGATCATTGCGGTAAAGTCACCTACGATGAAAATGATCTTGTGGCCAAGATCCTGGAGGTCCTTCAATTTTTTTAGACACACATAGTGACCGAGATGAAGGTCGGGTCTCGATGGATCAGCTCCATACTTTATTCTGAGAGGAATACCGGTTTCCCTGGACCTTTTCAACTTTTTTACAAGTTCGTCCATGGGCAAAAGATCGACGGTATTCCTCTTAATTATCCTGATTTCTTCTTCGATGGAAAGATTTTTCATGCCCAGTAGATGAAAATTCCGCAGTTCGGACAGGTTTCTATCTTTTCATTATCGTGAGGCTGTGAAACAATAGAAATTGGAAGCCTCACAAAACAGTTCATACAGACTCCCCCGATAATCGGGGATACTCCGCGTCCATACCTTTTCTTCAGAATATCGTACTTTCTCAAAATGTTTTCCGGGATTTTACTCCTAATCTCATCCCTTGCCTTTTCAAGGGCTTCGAGCTTTTGCTGAACATCAATTTTGAATCCCAGATCCCTGTAATTTGGATTCTTGATCTCTTCGATCATGAGATCAAGGTCGTTCAGTGTGATCAGCGCTTCGAGGATCTTGTTCACTCTCCTTCCTCCTCAAGTTTCAAAAGATACTGAACAAATTCTCTCGGTGATTTAATCTCCATATAATCGTTCCTTCTCGCCAGTTTTCTTGCAATCTGAGCTATCTTACCGAGAGTCAGGAGATAGGTCGTGCCAGGATCCTGTGGTGGAGCACACAGGAGGAAAAATAGATGAACCGGTTTTCCATCCAGTGAATCAAAGTCCACCCCTTCTCTGGAGAGCCCAACCACAAGATAAACATCGTCGAGAACCACACTCCTGACATGCGGAATAGCTATCCCTTTTCCAATTCCTGTGGAGCCGATTGACTCCCTTTTCTTCAAAGCATCAAGGACGATCTTCTCCCTCTCCTCAGGGAGCTTCAGCACACTTAACAGCTCTTTCAATACCTCATCCTTGGTCTTCGACTTTAGATCAAGTATCACCCGATCCTCTGAAATTAAATTTTCGAGCATAATAACGCCTCCGTTTTTTAATTTTAACAAACTCCCATATCAAGGAGCACGAAAATCTTATTAATTTTATCCCTTATGCAGAAAAATTTCCACATTCATAAAGAATTCATAGGGAAATTGAGAGATTTGCTTTAAAATATTCCCCGCAGATTTTGTCAAAACCCCTTTCAGGAGAAAAGTACTATGTTTAGAAAGTTTAGAAGGCACAGAAAAAAAGGAAGATTTCAACCACCGAAAAAAGAAGAACCTGCAAACACTGTTGAGGTTTCAATCATCGGTGGAGAGTATGATAAATTTAAATACGATGGACCCATTCCACCTGTGGGAACCTTTATCTTCATAAAACCCAGGGGAGAGGATCACGAGATCCTTGTTAAAGTCCGTGGAATATCAAACAAACCTGTTGATCGAGAAATAGAATCTCTGAGACTCGCACCGGACAGAGATGTTGTCAGAATCATGAAAAATATTACAAAAGCACTGCTCTGGGAACATGAAGAGTACAGAGACATCAAGTTAACGAAAACAAAATTTGATGCAAAAACCGGATATATAAAGTTTGATTACATAGGTGAGAGAAAACACAAGCTTTCAAAATTCTCGATCAAGCTCTCAAAAATTCTACATGTAAGGGTGGAATTCACTCAGGTCGGGGCAAGGGATTATGCAAAGGAAATCGGTGGAATCGGTCCATGCGGAAGAGAGCTGTGTTGTAAGCTCTTTCTCAAAGACATCCCATCTGTTACACTTGATATGGCTCGCCAGCAGTATCTCTTTGCCGCACCAGAAAAACTGTCCGGAGTTTGCGGAAGACTCATGTGCTGCCTGCGGTTTGAGCTGCCAGTCTATGAAGAGCTTTCAAAAATATATCCCCATGTGGGAATGAAGATACAAACTCCCAAAGGGATCGGTAAGGTAGTAGAAGTAAATATCCTCACAGGAAGGGTGAGAGTGAGATATGAGGATGATAATTCTGAGGAAATCCTTAACCTCTCTGAAAATGCTGAAGAAAAGGTGGAGTGGCAACCTGTTAAATGAATTTCGAGGAGGCTGTAAATTACCTTTTCTCGCTTATTAACTACGAATACAAATCAGGTTATGTAAGCTCCCTATCCCCCTTTAAGGAGTTTCTTGACTCAATTGGGAATCCTCAGCTAACCGTTGAAAATCCTGTGCTTGTGGTAGGAACAAAGGGGAAAGGGTCCACATCAGCGTTGATCACATCGGCTCTGATTTCGAACGGACTGAAAACCGGACTTTACACATCGCCTCATCTGGTGGACATCAGAGAGAGAATCACCATCAATTTTTCAAAAATACCTGAGCATCGTTTTACAAAGTATGTGGAAATCCTGAAGCCCCATGTATCAGGTAAGGGCGTTAGAACCTATTTTGAAATTCTCACAACAATTGCATTTAAATATTTTTCCGATGAAAACACAGAATTCAATATCTTCGAAGCCGGTCTTGGTGGCAGACTCGATGCCACCAATGTTCTGAATCAAAAAGCGACTGTAATTACACCCATTGATCTTGACCACACAAACATTCTTGGAAATACGATAGAAAAGATAGCAGCCGAAAAAGCAGCAGTGATTAAAAACCCCAACCCTGTGATCACCCTTCAATACCATGATCGGGCATTGGATGTAATCAGAGAATTTACTCGAAAAGCCCGAGCCCCACTTACAGTTGTGAGATTACCTGAAAATTTCAAAACAAGCGAGGAAGGAACCGAGGTCGTCCTTGACGGAAAAAGGATCTTCTCACCCCTTGTGGGAAAATTTCAGGCTGCCAACATGGCACTTGCATACTTTACACTGAAAACACTTGGCTTTGAAGACATTGACTTCACTGGAGTGAAACTTGCTGGTAGATTTGATATCAGAGAGTTGAGAGGCAACAAGGTCGTGATCGATGTTGCACACAATGAAATTTCCATCAGGCAGTTCTTCGATTCATATTTTGACATTTTCAGCAAAAAGCCCTATGTAATTTTTGGCGTTTCAAGAGATAAAAAGATTGATCCCATGATAAAAATAATCAAGGAAAATGCGGAATCTGTAGTTTTGACAGGCTCATCTGTTCCGAGAACCCTTGAACCAGAGCACCTTTACAGAATCGCTCAAAAACACGGTTTACCTGTTTCTGCCGTCTTTAACTCGCCCTGTGAAGCCTTGCAATATCTATTTGATAACTATATAAATATCATCATTGTGGTTATTGGTTCATTTTATGTAGCCGGGGATGTGTATAAATGCATCTGAAAGTGGGAATTGACATCACACCTGTATTAAACAAAATTCCTCGCGGTATTGGAAGTTACATATATGAATTAACACATCACATGAAAAATGTTCAATATTTCTACCTCTTTAAGCTATCAAGGTTGAAATATCCATCCAGGCTCAAAAGGTTATGGGATCACCCACTACCCTTCTTTGAAATATCCCAAAGACCCTTTTTCTTCAGGAAATTTCAGATCTTTCATGGAACTGACAACTATATCCCCGACACAAGAACAATCCCCCGAATACTTACAGTCCATGATATATATCCTCTGATAGCCTCGCCTGAAGGCGGGGCGGCACAGAAGTTAAAAAGGGCGATAAGGAGGTCCCCGGACAGGATCATTTTTATTTCAAAATTCGCCAGAAAAGAATTTCTCGAATATTTCCCTGAATTCGAAGGCAAAAGCCATGTTGTTTACCATGGCGTCTCTGATTTCTGGAAGCCTGTAGAAAAAGAGATTGTAAAAAAACACTTAAAAAAACTCGGCATAAAGAGGCCATATATTCTCTATGCAGGAGACACAGATGAAAGGAAGAATGTGGAAAGACTCCTTGAAGCAGTTTCCCGCATTAAAGATATTCTTCTGGTCATGTCAGGCGGTAAGCTGAAAAAACACCAGGTTGACATAGTAAAAAGTTTGAAACTCGAGAGCAAAGTCCTGCATGTGGGTTACGTTTCCCGTGAGGTGCTTAGAAGCCTTTATAATGGAGCCCTCCTCTTTGTTTTTCCAAGCAGATATGAGGGTTTTGGATTACCTCTCCTTGAGGCTATGAAGTGTGAAACTCCAGTTGTTGCTTCAAATATCGAAATTTTCAAAGAAATCGCTGATGGGGCGATGTATCCTGTCGATCCATTATCCTCTGAAAGCATAGAGGAAGGCATTAAAAAGGTCATAAGTGATCAGGACTTACGCGCTACACTGATCGAGAGGGGAAAGGTTGTTTCGGGTAGATTTACATGGAGTGAAACAGCAAAAAAAACTTATGAAGTTTATAATTTAGCCCTGTCAAATGGCAAAGCAGAATAAAGTTGTAATAATTGGTAAACATCCGGCGTTTCTCGAGGCACTCGAAGTGGCTGAAACAGCGGCGCGTAAAGGGGTGAAAAACATTCTTTTAATCGGTGAAACGGGCACAGGTAAAGAGGTCTTTGCAAGATTTATCCATGAAAAGAGCGATCGTGCTCATGGCCCATTTATCCCTGTCGATTGTTCAACCATCCCCGAATCCCTTCTCGAAGCAGAACTTTTTGGATATGTCAAAGGAGCTTTTACAGGGGCAGTTAAAAGCAGAAAAGGTCTTGTGGGGCTCGCTGACGGTGGAACTCTGATGATTGATGAAATCGGTAATATGCCAATCAATGTGCAAAATAAGCTCCTGAGATTCCTTGAAACGAGAAGATACAGAGCCATTGGTGCAAGTTACGAAACCGAGGTTGATGTGCGTATCATAGCAGCAACGAATATTGACCTTACAAAATTAACGGAAAAAGGGGACTTCAGAAGTGACCTCTACTATAGATTAAGCACAATTACCATAGTTATTCCTCCTCTCAGAGAAAGGGGAGATGACATCATTCTTCTTGCCGAGTATTTCTTAAAAAAGTTCGCAAAAGAGTACAACATGAGAAAGAAAAAACTCTCAGAAGACGCAATCGAAAAGTTGATGTCCTATAAATGGCCTGGAAATGTGAGAGAACTGAGAAACACGATTGAAAGCGCTGTTCTGATGTCAGAAGGAGAAGAAATAACCGCTGATGACATAATTTTACGCCCTGTGGGAATAAAAGAACCCATCGAGACTACATCTTCTTTAATGGACGAGGATAAAATCATCCTTAAGTTCGACATCAAAGACTTCAACATGGAAAATGTCGAGCGTGCCGTAATTATTGAGGCTTTGAAATATACAAAGTGGAACAAAAAACAGGCTGCAAAGATCCTCGGCATCTCGAGAATGAACCTTATACGCAAAATAAAAAAATACGGGATCGAATAGATTTTCCCCGCAAAACTCTCTAAAATTAAGGCAAGGAGGTAAAGCGATGATCCACAAAACTGCAAAGATCGGTGAAAATGTACATATAGGGTACAATGTCATAATTGGTGCCAATGTAGTTATCGGGGACAACACCACAATCGGTAACAATGTGGTAATCCATGATGATACGAAAATTGGCTCAAATGTTAGAATTGATGACAATACGGTAATTGGTAAGCTGCCAATGAAAGCCGCAATGTCCGCTGTTACAAAGGAGAAGGAACTTCCCCCTCTCCAGATAGGTGACAATGTATTGATAGGTGCCAATGTTGTCATATACAGGGGAGCCAAAATCGGCAATAAAGTTTTGATTGCTGACCTTGCCTCAGTTAGAGAAGATGTTGAAATAGGAGACTACACCATAATTGGCAGGGGGGTAACAGTGGAAAACAAAGTTCGGATCGGCAAAAAGTGCAAAATCGAGACTGAAGCCTACATTACCGCGCTTTCCACGATCGAAGACTACTGTTTTATCGCCCCTGAGGTTACCTTTACAAACGACAATTTCCTCGGCAGAACAAAGGAAAGGTTCAAGTATCATAAGGGAGTCACTTTAAAGAAAGGTGCACGTGTTGGTGCCAATACAACCTTTTTGCCGGGTATCACAGTCGGTGAGGATGCACTTGTGGCAGCGGGAGCGGTTGTAACCAAAGATGTACCGCCAAGAAAGATCGTCGTCGGTGTCCCTGCAAGAGTGTGGAAGGATGTTCCACCTGAACAACTCCTTGAAAACCAGGATTATTACGAGGGTTAAAAATGGGAAAGAAAACACCGCTCTTTGAGGCGCACAAAAAACTCGGTGCCAGGATTGTTGACTTCGCAGGCTTCGATATGCCTCTCCAGTACACCGGCATAATGAAGGAGCACCAGTGGGTTAGATCTCATGCAGGTCTCTTTGATGTCTCTCACATGGGTGAAATAGAGGTAAGAGGAACGCGGGCACTCGATTTCGTGTCTTATGTTACCTCCAATGATCCTTCAGCCCTTGAAGTCTTTCAGGTGCAGTATTCCGCATTTCCAACCCCACAGGGCACCATTGTGGATGACCTGCTCGTTTACAGACTACCTGACCACTTTCTCCTCGTCGTCAATGCGTCCAACATAGAGAAAGACTATTCATGGCTCCTTGAGCACAAATTTGAGGGTGTGGAGATCATCAATAAGTCCGATGAAGTCGCTGAACTTGCCCTGCAGGGTCCTGAAAGCGAAGCGGTACTCCAGCCACTCGTGGATTTTAACCTCTCTGACCTCAAGTACTACTGGTCTGTAAAAACCCGGATTCTCGGTAAAGATGCGCTCATATCCCGAACCGGCTACACAGGCGAAGATGGCTTTGAGATATACCTCGAACCCGAGCACATAGAGGAAGTTTTCTTCAAGCTTCTTGAGGACGAAAGGGTCAAACCAGCAGGATTGGGAGCAAGGGACACTCTGAGACTTGAAATGGGTTACTGTCTTTATGGGAACGACATTGATGAGACCACCAACCTTCTCGAAGCGGGTCTTGGATGGATCACAAAACTGAACAAGCCAGATTTCATTGGAAAAGAGGCTCTTCTGAAGATAAAGTCTGAAGGTCTGAAGAGAAAAAGAGTGGGCTTTGAGGCAAAAGAACCCCGCGATATTCCACGCCACGGTTACAAAATCTTTCACAACCAGGAAGAGATTGGGGTCGTCACCAGCGGAACTTACTCTCCGTCTCTGAAAAAAGGAATAGGCATGGGATATGTAGCTAAAGAAATAGCAAAACCCGGCAATACCATCCAGGTTGACATCAGGGGCAAATTAAGCGACATGGAAATCGTAAAATTGCCATTCTACAAATCAGGGAGCATTAAAAAGTAATGTGAAAAACTGAGGAACAGCAAATACATCATCAGACAGCATCAAACTCAGAAATCATGGAACTCGCGAAGTATTAATCTGGACCCTCGAAGTTTGAGATCTCAACTCCTTTAACGATTCTGCTCGTTAAGCCCTTTAAAACTTTTCCAGGTCCGACCTCTACAAACTCTCTCACACCCAGGTTATAGGCTTCCTGTATAGATTCAACCCACCTTACACTACCTGTGAGCTGGTCTTTCAATGCCTGCTTTATTTCATTTACATCCCTTGTTGCCCGCGCCGTGAAATTCGGTATCACCGGCACACGCGGTTCCCTGAACTCCACGCGGTCAAGAAACCGGGCAAACTCCTTAGCCGGTTCCTCCATCAACGGACTGTGGAAAGCCGCTGACACACGAAGTGGCACAACCCTTTTCGCCCCCTTTTCTTTGAGCACCCTCATCGCCTCTTTTACCGCGTTTACTTCTCCTGAAATCACAACCTGTTCCGGAGAATTTATGTTTGCCACTACCACAATACCATCAATACCCTCGAGAATCTTTTCGATTTCATCGACCGAAAGCTTACCGATCACAGCAGCCATTGTCCCCGGATACTTATTTCCAGCCTCAGACATCAGCTCCCCGCGCTTTCTAACAACTTTCAATCCTGTAACGAAGTCAAAAACCCCGGCTGCGTAAAGGGCTGTAAATTCACCCAGACTATGACCAAGCACAACATCCGGTGTGATCCCCTTTTCTTCAGACAGAAATTCAAAAGCAACCGCACCGGCAATAAACAGTGCCGGCTGTGCATTCCTCGTCTCAGTTAATTCATCCTCTGGCCCCTCAAACATCAGTTTCGTAATATCAAAACCCAGAACCTCATTTGCCAATTCCATCAAGCTTCTCGCCCTGTCATAATTTTCGTAAATCTTTTTTCCCATACCAACATACTGTGATCCCTGTCCGGGAAACATGAATGCCCTCTTCATTCCAGACCTCCTTTAGACCACTTCTTTCAATACAAAACCTTTAAGATAAAAACTCTCTGGAAATCCCAGCAGAATGGGATGATCCTTCGCCTGAATCATCTTTTCAAGTACATAAAACTCCCTGCCTACATTTCTTGCTGCCTGATAGAAACTTTCGAGGAGCTCCTCCTCACCAATGTACTGGGAGCATGAGAATGTAAACACAGTACCACCTTCCTTTAAAACTCTCAAAACACCTTCATGAAGAGCGACATATCCCTTAATTGCGTTCTCCCTCGACCTTCTCTTGTGTGTAAAGGCAGGTGGATCAACCACCACCAGGTCAAATTTCTCACCTGCAAATAACATCTCATTTAGAAAGTCATCGACTTCTTTCTTAAAAGTAATAACCCTCGAGGGGTCAAATCCGTTCAACTCAACATTTCTCTCCAGAAGTGAAATCGCAGTTGACGATCTATCAACAGCAAAAATCCTCTTCACTCCAGCTTTCAAAAGATTAAGTGTAAATCCACCCGTATAGCTAAAGAGATCCAGCGCACTTTCCACACCTCCCGCAAATTTTCGCACAATCTGCCTGTTTTCCCTCTGATCAAAGAAAAATCCTGTCTTCTGCCCATTTTCTATGTCCACAAGGAACCTTATGCCGTTTTCCTCGATCTCAATAGGCCCTTCCAATGTGCCATAAACAACCCTTTTGATCAATTCAAGTCCCTCTTCCTTTCTCTTCTGTGAGTCATTTTTTTCGTAAATAAAATCAGGGTCAAAAACATCAATCAGTGCATTTATAACATCCTTTTTCTTCTTTTCAACACCAAGAGACAGAATCTGGAAAACGAGTCCATTTTCGTATTTATCAACGATCAACCCCGGAAGATAGTCAGATTCACCAAAAACGACCCTGTAAGATCTGGCATCGGGGTAAATTTTCTCCCTGTACTCCTTTGCTTTGAAAATCCTCTCCTTGATAAAAGGATAATCAAACTCCACATGTCCACGCGAATAGATCCTCAGAGCGAGTGTGGATTCTGGGTTAAAAAGAGCCGATCCCACAAATCTGCCCTTTGTCGTGTAAACCAGAACCGAATCTCCGGGCTTTGCATCCCCTGTTTCAACCAGTTTTTTGGAAAATATCCAGGGATGGCCAAAATAGTATTTACCCTTAACCTTTACTTTCTCCATGTCTTCTTTAAGTCCTCAAAATAGGGTCTCAGTCGGTTGTAAGTCTCCCTCAAACCTTCGGGAATAACCTTAACATCGGCGAGAACAGGCATGTAATTTGTGTCCCCATTCCATCTCGGAACAATGTGCAGATGAACATGCTGATCAAATCCTGCACCAGCCACTCTCCCGATATTTATCCCCACATTGAACCCATCAGGTTCCATCACTTTTCTCAGAATTTTTATAACCTCCTGAGCAAGCGTAAACATCTCGGTAACTTCATCTTCACTCAAAAGCTCAAGAGAAGCTACATGAGAGTACGGAGCGATCATCAGATGTCCTGTGTTGTACGGGAAAATATTCATGATGACAAAAACATGTTCTCCGCGAAACAGTATCATGTTCTCCTCGTCCTTATTCTGCGCAGGTTTGGTGCAAAAAATACACCCCTCCCCTTTTAAATCTGCCTCAAGAATATACTTCATCCTCCAGGGTGCCCAGAGTCTCTTCATACTGATCCTCCTGAAAAAGTTTGGGGTTAATTATAAGGCTTGAAATCTCAAGATGTGTGGCGGGATAATAACAAAAAACCAGGAGGTCAAATCAATGGTTCTGATCCTCTTCCTTTTTCTCCAGATAAGCCCTGCCGGAAGATTCTTTACCACTTTACAGGACAGTGCAACAAAACAGGGGATCTTCATCTCGCCGGGGATAGAAAGGGACACAACTACCTGGTTCTTCGTTTACTACGGTGGCAAGTTCAGGATGCCGAATAACTTTTTGATTGACATAAGGGTTCTGTTTAAACATGGAAACGACAGCACATACCCCTTTTATAACTGGCACGAGATTGGCGAAATGGACTACACAAGAGCTCTTCTTTGCTACCAAACTAAAAGCTTCACCCTTTCATGGGGACTTGACTCTCCAACGCTCTCAGGTGGTTACTTCACAAAACTCTTTTTTGATGGCTTTGAGCCTGAATTTCCTCAGGTCCAGTTTTCGTACCGCAAAAAATCACTCAGTTTCTTCTACCTTATTGGACAGATGGAGGAGGTAAAATCAAACCCCTACAAACCCACAGGAGACACGAAATACTTTGCTTATCATGAGATAAAGTTTAATTGGAGAAACCTCGACTTTAAATTTGGTGAGGGTGTGCTTTTTAAAAACTTCAACAGCTCTCAACCTGACTGGTATCTTTTCACCCCTCTCTCCATCTGGTATCCGAGACAGGCAAACAACGGCAGGGCTGATATAAACATAGGGTGGTTGTTTGGGCTAAAATTCTCTGCCACTCCAACCCTTACACTCTATGGTGAACTGTTCGTTGATGATGCCCCGTACAAAAGAGAAGCCGATGAAAATCCCCGTATTGGAGGCATTATTGGATTTGACAGAAATGGACGCACATGGCGTTTCATCACAGAAGGAGCCTTTGTCACAAGGTACACATATTCGTACTATCCTGACAGACTTGAGCTGAGCTGGTTTTACAATTCCTACCCGCTTGGTCCAATAACAGGCACAGATTTTATAAAAATAAGCTCATTTGTTATGAAAAGGGGGGAAATTGGAGCATTTGGCTACATTGAAACTCTGCTTCAGGGAGAAGGCAGGATGGGAGAACCTTTCTGTGTCGGCAACCTGTCGAGAAAGGTGCTCCTCAGTGGCAGTGTGAAAAAAGTTTTCAGACTTGAAGCTGGACTGTCCTCAAAAATAAGATCGGTAAACATGCTTATCAGAACAGGTCTTCTGGCAGGTGACGAGAGAGATTTTCTGGCAGGAATCAACCTGAATTTTGGCTTATTTCAATAGATTTCTGAATTATAATTGGGATGGGTGAGGGTATTCGAAAATTATTTTACTGGTGATCATTTTCCCCTTTCACTTTGCGGAAAAACCCTCTTTAATTCCCCTCGTGCTTGCAAAATCCCATTTCGTGGGAAAGATTACAGTCACCCCTGCTTTGTGAGAGGGATCCCTTACAATCTCCTTCCCCGCCTGTGGGAGAGACGCTCCCGGCTTTCCTTTCGTCTCGTGGGAGAAGAGTGATAAGTATTCTCCGCACACTTATCGGAGGCACAAGAAATCTCGCAATTGTGGGGGTGAAGATTGATGAGTATTTCCCCCACGGTGCTGATGTATCCTTGGGTTGGGGGACTGTGAGCATCCTCCTCCCGGTACCAAACACTCTTAGGGAGAAAGTTTAAAAATTATGTGCCTTTTTACCCAAAAAAGTTTTTCGAACACCCTCTTGGGATAGGTTGTAATTTTGAATTATTCCAATTAAAATTTAGGAAAAAGGAGGTTGAAAAATGAAAACATTCGCAGAA
>CAZNDM010000095.1:0-11498 GCA_964571845.1 uncultured bacterium
GGGCCCAAAAAACTCTCACCTGCTTTTCTCTGTCAGGTCAGCTCTTTCTGCCTCCTCAATCCTCCCCCGCATGGCGGGGGAGGAGTTTGAAATGGGTCTCTCCACAAACTCCCCTTCTACGGTATGGAGGGTTCACAACCAACCTCCCCACCCACGGTGGGGAGGATTCACAACCAGCCTCCCCTCCCGCTTTGCGGGAAGGTTAACAACAAACTCCCCTTCTGTTTTACGGCAGGGTGAACCACAAACTCCCCTCCTACGGTATGGGGAGTTCACAACCAACCTCCCCTCCCCCGGTGTGAAAGATTCACACCCCCCTCCCGCTTTGCGGGATCTTCACCCACACTCCCCTCCCGCTCTGCGGGAGGGGAGTGTGGGGAGGGCAAAAAGACCACCCTTTTGCTCCTCTCTGTCGAGTCTGCTCTTTCTGCCCTCTCCCTCCTCCACAGCCCAAAAGTACTGTGGGGAAAGGAATTTGAATGGTAATCCTCCCTCCACAGCACCGGAGTGCTGTGGACGAATTCGAAAGACGATCATACACCACAGTGCCTACGCATAGTAGGAGATGGGTTGAAAGATCACCATTCTCCACGGCACTAATGCACAGTGGGCGAGGGTTTGTAAAGCAATCCTCCACAGTGCTAACGGACAGTGAGGAAGGAGGTAGAAAAATGACGATCCAAAAACATCCTCGATGGTCTGGATAGGTTTTTGAAAGGGATCTATCCCTGCAAAAGTCACGCTTTGTGAAGGATCAGCGGGTGTCCAATCCCGCAAAACTTAAGAACTGCAGAGTTGAAGTTCAAAAGTGAATATTCCCATTCCAACTTGCCGCACGGGGAAGATTAAAAATTGCACTTTTCCTCATCCAGCGGAGTAATTTTTCGAAACAGCCTCCCACCTTTATTTGACATTGTATCATTTTCACAGTTATAATTAGTCCGTCATATGAAGGTTGATAAAGTATTGGAGCAGGTATATGAACCTATCCTTCCCTCCCTGAAAAGGGTTGAAGAAGAGATAGTCGAGAGACTTACCATTGACTACGATTTTCCATTGAAAAAATACATTTCAATGGGGAAAAGGTTGAGGCCAGCTGCATTATTATTCATGGCTCGAGCCTATTCTGGACTTGAAAGGGGAGCCATAATCCTTGCCACTGCAATAGAGCTCATTCACGCTTCATCCCTTATCCACGACGACATCGTGGATGAAGCACAGTTTAGAAGGGATAACCTTGCTTTAAATTACAGATTTGGCAACTCGGTTGCAGTACTGGCTGGAGACTTCGTCTTCTCACGCGCTATCATGGCAACAAACGAGCTCAGAAATCCAGACATAATGGATGTTTTCCTGTCTTCAGTCTTGATTATGGTTGAAGGTGAATTTCTCGAAGAGATCCTGAAGTTTGAGGATAGGCTCAAAGAAGAGTTCTACTATAAAGTCATTTACAAAAAAACTGCGTCGTTATTTGAGGCAAGCTTCAAACTGGGAGCCCTGTGGCGAAAGATGAACGGAGAAACCCTTGAACTCGCAAAGAAAATTGGGTACAACTTCGGCATGGCTTATCAGGTCATAGACGATTGTGAGGATCTCTTTTCAGATACTGACAGTGACATTAGCCTTGAAAAAATCACTCTTCCCGTTATCGGTGCTCTCCTCAATTCAAGTGATCACAAAAAGATAACTCTCGATATGGAGCTTGAAGAGTTGAAAAAATTTGTTTTTGAAAATAAGGGGTTTGATTACGCCCTCAAGAAGGCGTCAGATTTCATCGAAGAAGGTAAAAATTTAATAAGGGAACTCCCGGATCCCGATGTGATTGAGAATCTCTCAAATTTCTTTGATTATCTCGATTACAAAAGAGAGAAAGTTCTCGAAAGTATAGCGACGACTTCGATTTAGACCACTTCATGTTTAAAAGACTTCTTTTAAAGCCGTTTACTGAGGGGAAGATACAGATTCTTTTTCGTCCTTTCCTGCACATCCTGAGATTTTCCTCGAAGCTCGTCCCCAAAAACAAAAATCTCTGGGTTTTTGGAAGTTTCGGCGGTTTAACTTTTTCTGGTAATCCCAAGTATCTTTTCCTTGAACTTCACGATAAAAATGATATACAGGCAGTATGGATCACGGCAAGCAAAGAGGTCCTTGAAGAGTTGAAATTTCACGGGTTCAGGGCACACTTCAGAGTTTCTCTTAAAGGTATCTGGACGGTTCTCAGGGCACAATATCTCTTTTTCGATTATTCAACGCATGACATCAACTACTGGCTTTCAGGTGGTGGTAAAAAAGTAAATCTCTGGCATGGGCTACCTTTAAAAAAAATCTCACGGGATGACACAAATGATCTCAGGAACACGAAAAATCCTGTAAAAAGGCTAATTCTGCGAATTTTCAGACCCTGGACATTCGAGAGCTGGGATTACTCAATAGCAACATCAAAAGTTTTTAGAGAAAAATTATCCTCGGGACTGGGAATACCCGAAGATAGAATTCCGATAACAGGTTATCCAAGAAACGATGTCTTCTTCAAAGAGATTAAGGGAAGTTTAATCGGCTCATCTTCTGAGCTCCTTGCTATGCTAAAAGAGAATAAAAAACAGGGCAAGAAGATAATTGCCTACTTTCCCACTTTCCGCGAGAGTGGAGACAACCCCATTGACCACTTAGACCTTACCGAGCTTGATAAGCTGTTTGCAAAACACAGAGCTGTACTTGTTATAAAACTTCACCCCTACACTCCGTTTAAAGAAGTCGGACAATTTGAATCTATCGTATTTGTCAGACAATCTTATGACTTCTATCCCCTACTCCCTTTTCTGGATCTATTGATAACCGATTATTCCTCGATTTACCTTGATTATTTAATCCTCAATAAGCCTGTTCTCTTTTACGCCTATGATCTGGAGGATTACAAAAGGAAAAACAGGGAACTTTATTTCAATTATGAGGAATTCACTCCCGGTGCAAAGGTGTTCAATTTTTCGGATCTGAAAGAGGCTTTACTTGAGTTTTTGATAAACAACTCAGATCCTTATAAAATGGCAAGAGAAAAGTTCGTCCCTCTCATCCACGAACACAGAGATGGGAACTCAGCAGAGAGAATATATGAGTACTTCAGGAAAATATAAAATTGCCGTCATAAACTCCTACTATTATCCGGACATTGTCGGTGGTGCAGAGATTGTTGTAAAAACCCTTGCAGAATGGTACAGAAACCTCGGAATGAAGGTTTTTGTAATCTCATCAGCCAGAGAAGACAGACTCGATCTCGTAAATGGCATAAAGGTTTACAGAGTCAAAAACAGGAATATTTACTGGGGAAAGGAATCAAGTGGTAAATCACCATTACTCAAACCTATCTGGCACCTGATAAATACCAGAAACCCTTTTACTGGATGGAAAATTTTTGATATTCTGGATTATGAGAAACCCGATGTCGTCCATATTCACAATCTGACAGACATATCTTTTGGGATTTTGAAAACCATCAAGGATCTTGGTATCCCCGTGCTTTTAACCCTTCATGACTACAGTTTTATGTGTATCAGGGCAACGATGTTTAAAGGCAGGAGAAATTGTGAAAACATTTGCTTTGCCTGTAGATTTTATGCCAGTTTGAAAAGAAAATATGTTAAAAATGTTAACTTTGTCGTCGGCGTCAGTAAATTTTTGCTGGAAAGACACTGGAAACACGGTTTCTTCAATGATGTACCCTCGACAGTAATCTACAATCCGGTAACGACGACAAATCCTGAAAATGTAAAAAAAGACTACAAAAGCCCTGTGTACGGGTTTATTGGAAGACTTCACCCATCAAAAGGAATAGAGCTTTTGATCGAAGCATTCAACAGGCTGAAGCTGCCATTAAAAATTGCTGGAGAACCTTTTAAATCCGGGTACGGTGAGTATCTAAGATCTCTTTCAAAATCTGATAAAACCGAGTTTCTCGGATGGATTTATGCAGAAGACTTTTACAGGGAAATTGATGTCCTTATCGTTCCCTCTCTGTGGCACGATCCGTCGCCAACGGTCGTCCATGAGGCAAATGCCTATGGCATACCGGTTGTGGCATCCAGTCGAGGTGGGTTACCTGAACTTGTGAAGGACGGATTCAACGGTTTAATCTTTGACCCTGAAATAGATTCATCTCTCATCAAAGTCATTGAGAGGACCGATAAGAGCACATGGAAACAGCTCTCGGAAAATTCCTTTATTCACGCAAAAAAGTTTACACCTGAAATAGTGGCAAAGAATTATCTCGAAATAATTTCAGATCTTATCTTAAAGAGGTGATACTCTTTATTTAGAATTACGCCACGCCGAGCAATTTCTTTAAATTCTGTCTCCTCAATGCACGGAGCTTTTTCCTCTCTTCAGCCTCCTTCCAGAGCTTTTTCTCAAATTCAGAGCGAGGTGTGTAGGGCTTTAGAGGTGCCGGCTTAAAATTCCTGTCTATATGGACAAAGGTCATGAATGCAGTAGATGTATGCTTGAGCTCACCCTTTGAAGGGTTTTCTCCGAAGATGTTTACTCCGATTTCCATGGAGGACCTGCCCACATAGTTTAAATAGGCGTTCATGGTCATTATTTCGCCGACTTTTAACGGTGAATAAAAATCCATGGCATCGAGTGAAGCGGTCACAACAGGTCCCTGAGCGTATCTGAGCGCGAGAATAGCCGCGACCTGATCAAGCTCCAGCATGAGTTTTCCTGCAAACATGATTCTTCCGAATGTTGCATCTTCTGGCATCACGATCTTGGACACAGACACACGAAACTGGGTCTCCACATTCAGCAGTTCAGTGGCTCTCATCGGGTCCTTTTTCTTCTTTCTCAGTCTCACGAGCCGCTCCTCTCTCCTACGCCTTGCTGCCTCATAAATCTCCAGTTCGTCGGCTTCGGGTTCTATCTTTTCCTTAACCTCTCTTGGTCTTCCATTCTCATCTACTGCAACATAAGCCATGTGTGACGAGGTCGTAATCTTTTTCTCTCCTGTATGCGGATTTTCTGAGTGAACGACGATCCCCACTTCCATGGAGCTTTTACCAACATATTCAACCTGGGCATTGAAAATGGCGATTTCGCCTATCTTTATGGGATTTATAAAGTCAATATCGTCCATTGATCCAAGCACAACCGGACCCCTTGCCACGCGTGAAGCAGCCATCGAGGACGCAGTTGTAAGCCAGTACATCAGCCTGCCACCATAGAGCCCACCAAGAATGTTGGCGTGCTCGGGTAGCACGAGCTGGATCATCTCTACTCTTGTATCCTTAATACTTGCCATTTATTTCTTTTTCTTAAAAATCGAGAATATCCGCTTGAGTCCGCCCTCCTTCTCCTCCTCGACGGGCTTTTCAACCTCTTTTTTCTCTTCAACAGCTGCTTTCACCTCTCCACCACCAGCTGCAATCTTTTCCAGCAACTCACGCCTCTTTTCACGAATATCTTCAACTCCTTCAGGAGCTTCAAACATATCCATTTCGTATTCGTCAGGCTTAGGACCCACCATTTTCAGCACTTTGGAGGCTTCTGGATCAACAAGCCCGTAAGGCTTAAAAAATTCATAAGCTCCCCACAGGACCTTCAAAACCTTCTGTGGTTTCTCATCATAAAGCCTCTCACCCATGTCCTGAGCTCGAACGCCAAATTCCATCAACACCTGGTCAAACATCTCAGGCGGCATTTCGGGGAGTCTCGCTGCTTCAACGATACCGAGTTTCCTGTCCACAATCATGTATCCACCGCGAACATTCCCTCTGCGGGTGAGTCTCGCAATTATGTACATGAAATGCTCAGACCTTTTATAGTCCGTTATTTTCGATGCAAAAAGCCTGGCAAGATAGGGCTTTTCCTGCTCAACCGCCTTTGCTCTCTTTAATCTTTCCTGTTTTTCCTTTCTTTTCCTTAATTTCTTCTCAACTGACTTTTTCTTTTTCTTCGTCTTCTTTCCCATCTTTGTTCTCCTCTTCAATGATCATGATATGGAGCTCTTTAAGCTGTTCTTCGTCAACACTCGAAGGTGCACCTTCGAAAAGTGCCTGTGCCTTCGTGGTTTTGGGAAATGGGATCACATCTCTGATACTTTCTCTGCCGGCAAAAATAGCGACAAACCTGTCAAATCCCACTGCAATACCGCCATGTGGAGGTGCACCATACTCAAGCGCCTCAAGGAGGAATCCAAATCTGCTTTCCATCCTTTCCTTTGTAAAACCAATTTTTTCCATTATCTTTTCCTGCAACATGCGGTTGTGAACCCTGATGGACCCTGACGCGAGTTCAACACCATTCAGGACGAGATCGTACTGTTTTGCTATTACTTTGAGCGGATCTGTATCAAGGTAGTGAATGGTATCCTCAGTTGGATGCGTAAACATGTGGTGCGCAGGTTCAAGCTCACCTGTCTCCTCGTTTACCTCGTAAAGCGGAAAGTCCACAATCCACAAAAACTTAAGTAAGCTTCTGTCTATCAATTCAAACTTTCTCGCCACTTCAAGCCTCAACTGGCCCGCAATTTTGTAAACATCGGGCTCTTTCGACGCAACAATCAGGTATGTTCCCTTCCCCTCAGGGCTAAAACTCACATACTTACTGAGCTGACCGGACACCTTACCGTTTTCAAACTTAAACCACAATAGCCCACCTGCTCCGAGTTCTCTGACAAATTCTGTTAATTCCTCGATCTGCTTCCTGGAGATCGAAACCGGTACCCTGATGCCAACGACCTTTCCACCGTCGTCAATAACATTTCTTAAAACTCTAAAATCCGTATCAGAAAACTTTTCAGTGAGATCTTCAAGTTCCATTCCAAATCTCAGATCAGGCTTGTCAATTCCGTACTTTTTCATTGCTTCCTGGTAGCTCAGTCTTGGAAACGGGATATCGATTTCGATACCCATGACCTCATACAGGACATGGTGCATCATCCTCTCGACGAGACTCAGCACATCGTCCACATCCACGAAACTCATTTCAAGGTCGATCTGAGTAAACTCAGGCTGTCTATCTGCTCTGAGGTCCTCATCCCTGAAACACCTGACGATCTGGAAATACCTGTCAAATCCGGACACCATCAAAATTTGCTTGTACAGCTGTGGAGACTGGGGGAGAGCATAAAATTTACCGGGATAAATCCGAGACGGAACGATGAAATCGCGTGCACCTTCAGGCGTTGATTTTGTCAGAAACGGTGTCTCAATTTCGATAAACCCCTCACTGGTAAGAAAGTTTCTCACGGACTGCATAAACCTGTGTTTCAAAATGATATTTTTCTGCATCACAGGTCGCCTCAGATCCAGGAATCGCCATCTCAAACGGGTCTCCTCACTCGCCTTTATATCATCTTCAACAGGAAATGGAGGGGTCTTAGATTCGTTTAAAACGGTTATCCTGTCAACCAGCACCTCAATTTCCCCTGTTTCAAGCTCAGGATTCACCATCTCGTCAGGCCTTGCCCTGACAACGCCTGTTACCTGCACCACATCCTGTGAATTCAACTTTTTGGCAACACTGAAAGCGTCCTCATTCTGAGGTTCAACCACCACCTGAATAACTCCATACCTGTCTCTCAGATCAACAAAAATCAGGCCACCGAGATCTCTAACCCTTCTAACCCAACCAGCAAGAGTTACTACCTCACCAACATTATTCTTCCGTAATTCTCCACATGTATGGGTTCTGAGCATTTTACCTCCCTGTGAGTGAAGGATAGTCAAGGTTAAATCGCCATCTATAATAAAGCTTTTGCCCGAAATAAGTCAAAATTCCCAGAAAAAGGAGGGGAACAAATCTCAATGCGACATAAAGAAATGTGAGTCCCCCGGGCACTCTGTAAGCAAGCCTCGCATACAATCCTCCCGGGTCAAATATCGAAGCCGCAATAAACGGCAGTGAAACCGATGCAATTACAACAACTATGTAATCTCTCGCAATAAAACCTGACATAAGAGCAAGCAGAATCAGGAAAAACGCAAGAATCGCTGTTAATCTCTCCCCAAAAAATACACCACTTGTTATCTCACCAGCCTTTTTGTCCCCCTCTATGTCTGGAATCGTCGTACTCATGTACACACCGGCAACGGACAGAACATAAGGTATTGCGTGCAAAACCGCTTCTGCATCAAAACCCCTCACGGAGATCCATCCCGCAAGAAAATTTAAAAAACCGTAACCGACGGCATTGGCAAGCATATCGACTATGGGCTTCCCCTTCAGCTTCACAGGAGGAATAGAGTATGCAAGTGCAAGCGCCAGGGATAGAAACCACACAACAAGAAAATCAAATCCCACTCTCAGAGCAAGCAGAAAAGAAATCAGTTCGATTAAAAACATATAAATTAAAGCATTCCTTACCGATATTATTCCATCAGCTATGAGGAATAATTTTTTGTTCAACCTGTCCGTTTCTCGATCCGTAATCTGATTGATTATGTACGCCCCACCCATGAGAAGACTGTATGACACAAAAATCATCACAAAGTCAGAGTTAAGTTCCCATGTTATCCCCACATACGGCAACCCCTTTGCCCAGAAGTAACCAAGGAACAAAAAGGACCACACGGGCACGAGCAATGTGGGTCGCAACAAAATTATGTAATCGAGAAAGCTCTCCTTTTTAACCATATTCTTCACTTCCCAAAAATCCACACGCCAAGGAAATAGTCTGCAATGAGGACAAAAATTGAAGAATAAACAACAGCTTTTGTGGTTGACTTACCCACTCCCACAGCACCACCCATTGTCGAAAATCCCATATAGGAGCCAACAAATGTTATGATAAACCCAAAAACGAACGATTTTAATAGACCGCCAAACAGATCAAGAGGCAGAAAAAGCGTTTTGATCCACTGGAAAAATACTGAATAACTCACCTGCATAACAACTTTTGACACAAATGCTCCACCAAGTATTGCAACAAAATCGGCAAAAACTGTGAGAATCGGAAGAGCCAGTATCCCCGTGATTATCTTTGGTGTAACAAGAAATCTAACAGGATCAATTGCCATGAATTCCAGTGCGTCTATCTGCTCCGTTACCCTCATGGTTCCAAGTTCTGCCGCTATTCCTGCCCCAATTCTGCCTGCTACAACGAGTGCCGTCAATACAGGACCGAGCTCCATCATGACCATTTTTGCAACCCCTGCACCAAGCAGGTCAAGGGGAGCATAATCCCTTATCTGATATGCAATTTGCACAGAACTCACCATACCCGTGAACGCTGATGTCAGAAGCACAATAGGAAGAGACCCCACTCCAAGTGAATAAAAGTCATAAGGTAACCTTTTGAAAATCTTTCCGATCTCTTTAAAAGATATCAGGATGCTGATGAAAAACTCAGCAATGTCCCCTACCTGGTAGGCGATATTCAAGAGGGAATCCTTCACCTCACCCCCTTTCTTTCATAAATCTGTCAATAAAATGGGTATCGAGATTGCCTGCCACAAAGTCAGGATGTTCTATAAGTTCCTGGTAGAATGGAACGGTAGTTACCACACCCTCGATTACCACCTCCTCCAGAGCCCTTCTGAGACGCGATATGGCTTCAGATCTATCTCTGCCTTTAACTATCAACTTTCCAATAAGAGAATCGTAGAACGGTGGGATCGTGTATCCCTGATAGACATAAGAATCCACGCGCACGCCAGGACCACCGGGAAAATGGAGCAAATCAATCTTACCCGGCGAAGGTCTGAATCCTCTTTCCGGATCCTCAGCGTTTATCCTGGTCTCAATGGCGTGCCCCCTGAATTTCACATCCTGCTGCCTCAATTCCAGCTCCTCGCCTGCTGCAATGAGGATCTGTTTTTTCACGAGATCGACCTCAGTTACCATCTCAGTTACAGGATGCTCCACCTGTATCCTTGTGTTCATCTCCATAAAATAGAAGTTGCCATCTTCGTCCATAAGAAACTCCAGCGTTCCGGCAGAATAGTAGCCGATCTTTTTAACTCCGCGCAGGGCAATTTCTCCCATCCTTGCCCTCGTATCTTCATCCACTACTGGAGAAGGCGCCTCTTCGATGAGCTTTTGATGTCTTCTCTGAATGGAGCACTCTCTTTCACCAAGGTGAATAGCATTTCCATGCTCGTCAGCCAGCACCTGTATCTCAATATGCCTGGGCCTTGGGATATATTTTTCAATGTAAACCCGTGGATCGTTAAATGCAGCTTCTGCTTCAGCTCTTGCGAGCTGGAATGCGTTTTCGAGCTCATCCTCATTGTGGACGACGCGCATACCACGGCCGCCGCCTCCGGCGGCGGCCTTTATTATCACTGGAAATCCTATCTCCTTTACAACTCCAACAACTTCATTGAAACTGCTGATTGCCTCATCAGTTCCCGGCAAAACAGGAACACCTGCCTCCTTCATCACCCTTTTCGCCTCTATTTTGTCCCCCATCAATCTGATGGTCTCCGGCGAGGGACCAATAAATTTCAAACCACTTGCCTCAACCGCCTCAGCAAACTCAGGATTCTCCGCCAGAAAACCATAACCTGGATGTATTGCCTCCGAACCTGTAGCAATGGCTGCGCTGATTATACTCGTAAAATTCAAATAACTCTGCTTGGGTGAAGCAGGTCCTATGCAGATAGCATAATCAGCAAGCTGGACATGAAGAGCATCTCTGTCCGCCTCTGAGTACACTGTAACAGATTCAATTCCAAGCTCCTTAAGAGCATAAATTATCCTGACCGCTATCTCTCCTCTATTGGCTACAAGAACTCTCTTAAACATTGGCACTATTTTAATGGCTCTTTGTGGACAAGTGAAGATTCCAAAAGTGCCATCCAATTTTTTATCGGTGTGGGTTGCTCCTCTCTATTTGCGAAAAAGATTTGTCCTGACTCCCTGATTTGAGTTGAAGGCACATTCTCTTACACATTGCGGAAACATTTCATCCAATTGTTTCTGCCACATTGTGGGAGGAATCCTCTATAATCTCCTTGCCTGCCTGGGAAGAAGTCCTCTTCAACCTCCCTCCCGCTTGCACGAAGAATCCCCCACAAACTCCCCTCCCGCCCTGCGGATGTCCGCCTACAATCCCCCCTTACGCTGTGCGGGAGTCCATCCACATCCTTCCCTCCCACTGTGAGGGAAGAGCCCTCCACAAATCTCTCTCCCTCCCTGCGGAAGTCCGCCCACAATCCCCCCTTACGCTGTGCGGTAAGAGCCCTCCACAAACTCCACACCCTCTGTGCGGGAGAGGCCACTTACAATCTCCCCTCCCACGAAGTGGGAGGGGTCACTTACAAACTCCCCTCCCGCTTGCGGGAGGGGATTGAGGGGAGGGTAACATAACCCCACCCGCTTCCCTCTGTCAGATCTGCTCTTTTTGCCCCCTCCTCAATCCTCCCCCACGCCGCCCTGCGGCGTGGGGGAGGGGTTGGAATAGGGTCTCCCCTCACAAAGTGAGGAGGAGTTTGAAAAAGGCTCCCGCAAAGCGGGGGAGGAGTCCGAAGAGGGGTCTCTCCCACAAAGTGGGAAGGAGTTTGAAA
>CAZNDM010000096.1:0-5652 GCA_964571845.1 uncultured bacterium
GAGGGGGTAGAAAGAGCTGACATGACAGAGAAAAGCAGATGGGGTTTTTTTGCCCTCCCCTCAATCCCCGCCCGTAAACGGGAGGGGAGTTTGAATGTGACCCCTCCCGCAAGTGGGAGGGGAGCTTGTAGGTAACCCCTCCCGCATGGCGGGAGAGGAGATGATAGGTAGCCCCTTCCACAAGCGGAAGGAGAGTTTGTCGGTGAGCATCTACGCAGGCGGAGGAGAGGTCGTGGATGATTTCTCCCCCTGGCGGAGAAAGTGAGTCTTCCCACTTCGTGGGATTAGATTGATGGTGACTCTTCCGCAAGCAGGATGGCAGTAACCCCTCTCACATAGCGGGAGAGGGAGCTGCCTTTAATCCTTCCCACGAAAAGGGATATTTCAAGACGAAGAAGAGATTTTTTACCGCAACACAAAAGTGAAGTAACTACTGACAAAATATTTCCCGATCACCCTCCGAATTTTGAAAAGCTCAAAGACATTGATCTTTCAGGGTATTGGGAGTAAACATGTAAATCTGGAGGTGCAAAATGAGGAAGGTACTAATTTTTCTTGCCATATTTGCTCAGCTTAATGCAAAAAAGTTGATTGTTACGAGCGTAAGTCCTCTAAGACTTATAATTAACGAAATAGTTGATACAACGGAATTCCGGGTCATCAATATCGTCCCGAGGGGTCAGAATCCCCACACCTTTGATCCGAGGCCCGGAGACATAAAGAAGATTCAGCATGCATGCCTGTTTGTGTACATCTCTGATATAGCGGAATCCTGGGCGCCGAGACTGCTGGAAAACCTCAAAAACAAGCCCAGAAGTGTAAAGATCTGGGCGCTCCTCGGCAGAAAAGAGAGTGTTAGAATCAACCCACACTTCTGGTTTGACCCTCAAAATGTTCGTAAAATCGCAATACCCCTCGGAGATTCAATAAAATCCTGCGGTAGTGTCCGAACAGAGGAATTTATTGCCCGACTTGACAGCCTTGACACCTGGATCAGAGAAAACCTCGCTGGAATTAAAAAGAAGTGTTTCATACCCTCGCACAATTCATGGACAGTCTTTGCAAAGGCTTACGGCATAAACACGACCGATGTGCTCTGGACTTCAGAAGGAACTGAGCTATCACCGAGAAAACTTGTTAAAATTATGAAACAGGCAAAAAAATGCGGCACGGATGTTCTTGTCCTTGACATAATTTACAATCGGGATCTCGTATCTCCGTTTGTAGAAAATGGCTTTCGCGTTGTAACGCTTGACCCCCAGGGCTGGGACGAATATCTTTACACTTCATACATGCGGAAGAATTTAAAAAAGCTATTTGAGGCTCTAAATGAGTGAAACCGCAATAGAGATAAAAAATGTAACTGTAAAAAGAAACGGCAGGGTTGTTCTCGAAAAAGTCAACTTGAAAATAGAGAAAAACCAGATCTTTGCCATCTGCGGACCAAACGGCGGAGGCAAGACAACCCTTCTTAGAACCATTATAGGGATCGTTGACTTTAGTGGAGAGGTAAAGATTTTCAACAAACCTCCAAAAGAGGCCGTCAAGCAGGGGCTTTTAAGCTATCTCCCACAGAGATCCCCGATGGATTACACATTTCCAGCAACTGTTTACGAAGTCGTAATGATGGGCAGAATCAAAAAGATGGGGTTTCTCAAAATACCCCGGAAAAAGGATGTGGAGAAGGTGGTGGAGAGCCTCAAGCTCGTAGGGATGCTGGACTTTCGGGATAAGCCTTTTTCAGACCTCTCCGGTGGTCAGCAGCAGCGCGTTTTGATCGCCAGAGCCATTGCCAGTGAAGCAAAAATCCTTCTCCTCGACGAACCAATAACAGGACTTGACATTCAGGCACAGCAGGTCTTTTACAGACTGCTCGTTGAACTGAAAGAAAAGACAGACATTACCATCGTGATGGTAACCCACGACATCGGTGTAATGCCGTCTTTTGTTGATGCTGTCGCATGCTTGAACAAGCAGTTATTCTACCACGGTGCACCCGGAACGGAGTTGAACATTGATCTTTTGAAAAAAGTTTACGGAACTGACATAGGAATACTCATACACGACCATGGAAATCCTTAGTTATACATTTTTTCAGAGGGCACTTATCGGCGGGATTCTTCTGAGTCTCGTCTTTTCACTATTTTCCTTTTTCGTCGTTGTCCGCAAGCTTTCCTTTGCGGGTGTTGGCATATCCCACACTGCTTTTGGAGGTATAGCAATCGGAATCCTTCTCGGTATTGATCCCTCGATCTCAGCTCTCATATTCTCAGTTTTGATAGCCATTTTCATCGCATACACGAGCCAGAAGAGGAGATTGCATGAAGATGCTGCAATCGGCATTTTCTTCTCTTTTTCCATGGCTCTCGGTATTGCAATTATATCAAAATTTCAAAGAACCAATGTGGATATCTGGAGTTTCCTTTTTGGCAACATCACAACGATCACACGAGGAGACCTCATATTTTTTGCCATTGTAACTGGCATCGTTTTGCTCTACTTCGTTATTTTCTTTGGTGATCTGATATTGATTGGATTCGATCCCGAAGTTGCACAGAGCTACGGGATCAATGTGGAGGCTCACAACTATGTTTTTATGGCGCTCCTTGGTATGGTCATCATCATGGGCATAAAAATGGTGGGTGTCATCCTGATATCGGCATTTCTCGTTTTGCCTACCACCATCGCTTCAGCCTTTTCCAAGAGTTTTATTAAAATCATCATTCTCTCCATCTTTGTGGCAATATTTTTCACAATAACCGGGCTTTTCCTGTCCTACTATCTTGACCTGCCGAGTGGGGCAACAATCGTTATGACAGGAACTGTCCTCTTTGGACTCACATACCTCAAAAAGTCCTAATCTTCGAGAGTAAATTCAAAGAGGAATACCGTTGCTGAGATGTAAATAAAATCAAAGAGCACGAGAAACTTCAACCATGTGGACGGGTTCAGTTTCCCTGTGAAATAAGCCTCGGTAATCTTGGTTGCGGCGATCAAAATTGGCACGATTATCGGGAAAAAGAGAAGTGGAAGGAGGATTTCCCTTGCCCGTGTTCTGAGCAGGACAGCCCCCTGAAGAGTTCCTATAAAAGCCAGGCCCAGAGTCGCAAGTATCGCTGCAACAATAAAGGTGAGAGGATTTCCAGCCGGAACAACTCTGAAAAGGACCGTAATTATCGGATATACCACGATTTCGACGATAAAGATTAAAGTCAGGTTAAAAAGTACCTTGCCAAAGAGGATAAAACTTGTGTCATAAGGTAAAAGGAGGAGACCCCGCAGTGAATCTTCCTCAGTCTCAATGGAGAACGACCGGTTGAATGCAAGTGTTCCTGTAAAAACGATGGTTACCCAGAAAATTCCAGCTGCCACAAGCTCTGTATCAATAAGACCCGGAGGCAGAGCGAAGTTGAATATAACAACCGTCAGGAGTGCAAAGACAAGCAGCGTGTTTATCATCTCCTTTGTCCTGAATTCGAGCTTCAAATCTTTTAAATACAGGTATATTGCTGCCTTAAAGAAATTCATCTGAACACTTCCTGTAACTTTTCTACGGAGACATCACCGGAAAATTCATGGACGATTTTCCCCTTTTCGAATATCAAAATCCTGTCCGAAAGTCTTACGGCAATGTCGAGTCTATGCGTTATCAGTATGTAGCTTCTGTCCCTGAATTTACCAATTACCTCAACGGTTTTTTCAACACCTGAAGGGTCAAGACCGGAGAAGGGCTCATCGAGCAGGAGAAGCTCAGGCTCTGTCATGAAAACACGGGCGAGGCCAAGTCTTACTTTCATACCCCGTGAATAATCGGAAAATCTCTTTTTCAAACTCTTATCAAGTCCAAAAAGTTTTGCCCATTCCAGACCATTCACAGGATCAATTCCTGTCATTCTGGCATAAAATTCGATATTTTCTTCACCGGTCAGATTTCTGTAGAAAAAGGAATCGTGTGAGAGAACGCCTATTTTCTTTTTGACATCAGGAAATTCATCAATATTTTTTCCAAAAAGCCTCACTTCACCGGAGGTGGGACGGGTGGTACCTGAGACGATTTTCACAAATGTCGTCTTACCAGCACCATTGGGACCGAGTATTGAAACGAATTCTCCTCTCTGCAGAACAAAATCTATTCCACGAAGAGCGTACTGTTCACCGTATTTTTTTACGAGCTTGCTAACTTTGAGAACTTCAGAGCTTTTCACAGATGCGCTTCTTTGCTTTTTCAAACTCTTCTTTGGAGATGATCCCCTTTTCTTTAAGCTCAACAAGTTTCTTCAGCTCTTCAAGCAGATCACCTTTCTCACCTTTAATTCCTGCACCGGGTTTTGCATATTTAATCCTCACAAGTACAACAGCGATCAGCACAAGGACAGCAACCCCGATCGCAATGGGGAGCTGAACGCCGGACTTACCACCAGCACCACCTTTTTTCACCTCAACAGAGAATTTATCCGTTGGCTGGACGAGGTGATAAACTATGTATTTTTGTCCATTTATGGTCTGCTCGCCTTCCTTTTTGAAAAGTTTGGACTTAACCTTTACGCCCGGAGCAGTGAAAATCTGGCCTGACGAAAGTTTTTTGGGAAATTCCCTGTAAAGGGAAATCTCAGGTTGAGTTGTTATGTAGTTAAATGCGATTGTCTGATCCCCCGGATAAGCCACATCGTTGTAAAAAACTGTGTCTCCAACGACAACCCATTTTTCCTCGTTTCTTGGCTGAATGTATGTAATTGAATCCGTGCCCGGGGGAAGGAAAAAGTAAACATAATACTGTGCGTTAAATGTTTTTGAACCTGTGTTGCTGATGTTCAATGCCTCAACAATGTAGTAACCGGGACCGCGATCGTTGGGGAATATAACCATGTGATAGTTTGTAAGAGATATGTCAGCGTCGTCTTCTGTTACTTCAAAGACTGGTAGCTCGAGAACGAGTGTGTCTCCTTCAAACTTTCCAACTTCTGTGAGGTAGCGGACATCCTGGTAACTCGCCTCTGCCTGATAGAAAAGTGAGCCGTCAGCATTCCTGATGACTATCCTGCCCTTCCTTGGGGTAAAAGCCTTAGAGAATTTTATGTTGTTTTTATCGTCAAATCCCACTACACTGACGGTTATATTGTCAACGGGTTTGTTGGGATCTGTTCCGTTGGTAACATTTATGATCAGTACTTTGGAAACGATTGAAATTGCAAGCAAGAGATTTAGCATAACACTCCTCCCTCAAAATAATTGGGATTTATTATTAACTTTCCCTGTGATATTGTAAAGTGAACTGTGAGGCAGGAAGGATCACCCACAAACTCCCCTCCCACGAAGTGGGAGGGGTCAACCACAACTCTCCTCCCGCTGTGCGGGTGAGCTCTCTCACAATCTCCCCTCCCACGAAGTGGGAGGGTTCACTCACAAACTCCCCTCCCGCTGTGCGGGAGGGGATTAAGGGGAGGGCAACAAAAGCACCACCAGCCCTTTCCGGTCTGATCTGCTCTTCTCACCCCCTCCTTTATCCTCCCCCGCAAAGCGGGGGAGGAGATTGTAGGATAATCCTTCCCACGGCGTGGGTGGTTTGTGGTACAATCCTCCATTTTGCAGTGGAGGAGTTTGCGGGATAATCCTCCCTCGCAAAGCGGAGGAGGTGACAGATCATAGAACTAC
>CAZNDM010000097.1:0-5556 GCA_964571845.1 uncultured bacterium
GGGAGGTTGGAAGTGACCCCTCCCACTTCGTGGGAGGGGAGTTTGTGGGTGACCCCTCCCGCAAAGCGGGAGGGAAGGTTGTAGGTAACTCTTCCTGCACAGCGGGAGGGAAGGTTGGTGGAGATCCTTCCCGCGTAGCACAGGAGGGGGTTGTAAGTAACCCCTCTCGCAAGCGGAAAGGATGGTGTGTGACCCCTTACCCAAGCGAGAGGGAGCTTGGGTAAGACCCTCCACACACAGCGGTAGGGGAGATTGTGTGTTCTCTTCGATAATCAGACCGTCAAATATACTGTATCAAAAATCTCCAACCCTAAATCAAAACCCTGATCAAGAGAGACCACCAGGAGCTTTCAAAAACCACGCACTCAGTTGTAACTCGACTTGATAATTCCACCACCTACGAGAACATCGTCTCTGTAAAAAGCCGCAATCTGACCAGGTGTTGGAGCCCATTGAGGCTCGTCAAATTCCACAAGAACCTCACTGTCCACCAGTTTAACCCTGGCAGGTGCAGCCCTGTGGACATTCCTGATCTGCACGAGAAACTCACCTTCTGCCGGACCGTTAAACCAGTTGAGGTCCTCAACTATCATGAATTTTCTGTAGATCTCATCCTTTTCCTGCAAATAAACCCTGTTTGTGCCGGGTTCTATTCTGCCAACATAGACACGCCTGCCAAGTGCCACTTCAAGCCCCCTCCTCTGGCCCACCGTGTAATACTGAATTCCATTATGGATCCCAACAACTTCCCCGTCAGGACCAATAATCTGGCCCGGTTTAACACCGACTCTCGTTTCCATAAATTCTCTAAACTTTCCCCTCACAAAACATACATCCTGAGATTCCTCATCACGGGCAATCTTCACTCCGTGAGCTTCAACATACTGACGCACCCATTCTTTTGTTACATCACCCAGTGGAAGCACCAGCTTTTCTAAATCTTCTTTTCTCACAAGCGCAAGAAAATAAGATTGATCCTTATCCCTTGCCCTCGCTATAAATTTTTTCCCCTTTATCTCCAGAATCCTCGCATAATGCCCCGTAGCAATAAGATCTGCCCCGAGCTCCTCCATTAGCATTGCCAGTCTTCTGATCTTAAAATCCCTGTTACACAAACCACAAACATTTGGAGTTCTGCCACTTTTATACTCTTCAATAAACTTTTTAATAATCGCCCGCTCAAATTCATCCCTCAGATCTATTTTTACGATAGGAACACCGATTTTCCGTGCTATCTCGTCTGTTTTCTGGGCTTCAAAAAATTCGTTAAAAATAAAAGTTACAGCAACCGGAGAATATCCCCTCTCTTTTAAGAGCAATATTGCGGCTGTGCTGTCAACTCCGCCTGAAAAACCAACGAGGACCTTCATCCCCAGATGTCACCGGCAAATTTTTCCTCCACCTCTTTAAGAGTCGTGTAGGAAAATACAGGTCCATCCACACAGACAAAATAAGGACCTATTCTACAATGACCACACTTACCAATTGCACACTTCATGTGCTGCTCGAGTGAAAGATAGATGTCTCCCGGATCAAAACCCACTTCGAGGAGTTTCCTGACAGTATAAAACATCATTATTCCGGGCCCACATACAAAGGCAACAGAATTTTCAGGCCTGACAGTCTCTTCCCTTATAAGATTTGTAACAACCCCGACCTCACCCGTCCAGCTACTATCACCCCTGTCAACAGTTAGAAACACTCTGACTGAACCTTTTAATCTGCTTAGCAGGTCTTTGTAAACAATATCAGCCGGTGTTCTTGCACCGTAGAGTAGTGTAATATTTTCAAAACCCTTCTGGCTGGCATAAACGAGTGCTGACATCAGTGGAGGAAGGCCGATACCTCCACCGATGAAAACGAGCCTCTTTCCATCAAGTCCGTCAATAGGAAATCCGTGCCCAAAGGGTCCTCTGATGCCTATACTATCCCCGACTTTTTTACCAAAAAGTGCCGCTGTAACGGTCCCAACTTTCTTTACCGTAAATTTCAGCTCATTTTCTTCGGGAGATGACGCGATTGAAATTGGAATCTCACCAACGCCGGGGACCCAGAGTTCAGCAAACTGTCCCGGAGAAAATTCTCCAAAAACATTTCTGTCAAAGAAAAACGACTTTGTATCCGGTGTCTCTTCCACAATTTGTTTGATATCAGCCATAACAGGTTTGAAAAAGTGCCTCATTCTGCACCTCCCTCTTTATCCATGAGTATGACAAGGGATTCTATGTGTGCATCTCCAATGCATGTCTGGATACACCTACCGCACCCAGTACAGGATATTCTGCCATAGGGCTCGTTTATCTCTTTTGACAGTTTGCACTCGAACCTGAAATGCATCCTCGATGCGGCATCAGGCTTTGGATTTGATCCCGCCATCCTGTGATAACCTTCAAGGAGACAGGAATCCCATTCCCTTCGCTGCTCAATAAATTCTCCATGGTCCAGATCAAAAGTATTAAAACAGGAGCATGTGGGACATAGGTAGTTACATCCGCCACATCTGAAACAGAATTTACCAAGCTCACGCCAGATTTTTGAGTCCTTACCCACATGGAAATTGTGTAAATGCCTGTCCATCCAGGGTCTCGGAGTGAATTTTTCAAGGGTTTTTCTGTTCTCATCCTCGAGCCTCTTCAAAAGCTCCTCGTCGGCTTCAGGGAATTCATCGATGTAACTTTCTCCCCTGCTCGATCCTGCCTCAACGAGATATACATCACCAAGATCAAAGACCTGAAGGTCAAATCCCTGCCTGGCAACTGGACCGGCATTGGCTTCTTTACAGAAACAGGTAGGCAGAGGATTAAAACACGCAAATGTCACAAGTATCGTATTTTCCCTTCGCGCCTTGTAAAACGGATCAACAATGTTGCTCATGTAAAATTTATCAAGTATCAAAAGCCCCTCAAGGTCGCAGGGCCGTATTCCAAAAATCACTCTTTTAGGCGATTCTTCGAGAGTTTCCACATTACCTCTGGACAATCTTAAAGTAGCAAACTCCTGTGGAAAGAAAAAGTCTTTTGGAGGCTTCAGGGTATTAACAAACCCATCAAACTCACACTCACCAAAGGATTCGACCCTGTTGAAGAAAAAATCGCCCCCGTAAGCCGCTCGCCTGGGTCCATAAATTTCGTATCCTTCAGACGTCCATCTTTTAAAAAGTAAGTCAAAATCATGAGAACTGAGTCTTTTCATTTGATCCCTCCATTGTTTATTGGTTCTATCCTGACTGCAGCCACTTTCAGGTCGGGCATTTTTGAATAGGGATCAAGAGTATTTGGCATAAGGAAATTTACAGGCTCGTCTGGAAAATGAAGTGGCATAAAAACCGTGTGCTTCGTCAGGTTGCCATATTTTACAAAGGCTTTGATCTCTCCCCTGCGGGATCTAATTCGCACCTCACTGCCCTCCTTTATTCCCAGTCTCTCGGCTTCAGATCTGTTCATCACGAGGTAGGGTTTTGGATACTCCCTGACAAGCTCAGGGCTTCTCCCCGTCATACTTCCCACATGCCAGTGAAATCCGTGTCTTCCTGTAACGAGATAGAATGGATATTCTTCGTTTCTCTCATCAGAAGGTGGCTTGTAGTGAACAACATGAAACTTCCCTTTTCCTCGAGCAAAATTGCCATCCTTGTGAAGATAAGGTGTCCCCGGATGGTCTTTTGACCTAACTGGCCACTGTAAGCCCCATCCCTTTTCCAGTCTGTCGTATGAAATTCCAGCATAGATGGGAACAAGCATTGCAATCTCATCCATAATCTCAGAGGGGTGAGAATAATTCCAGTCATAACCCATTTTACGGGCTATCATCGTGATTATTTTCCAGTCAGGTAAAGCTTCACCCGGTGGATCCACGGCTTTTCTTATGCGCTGAATTCTCCTCTCGGTATTGGTAAAGGTACCGTCCTTTTCTGCCCAGAGTGCGGCAGGCAAAATTACATCGGCAAACTCAGCTGTTTTCGTCATAAAAATGTCCTGTACAACCAGGAATTCGAGGCTGGAAAGTGCTTTTTGAACTTTTAAAGCGTCAGGATCTGTTAAAGCAGGGTCTTCTCCTGTGATGTACATGGCACGGATTTTGCCTTCAAGAATTGCGTCAGGGTACTCGCCAATAGTTAATCCGGGTTCTCTTGGGATTTTTACTTTCCAGACCTTTTCAAACTTCTCAGCCGTTTCAGGATCCGTGTATCTCTGGTAACCCGGGAGAAACTCGGCAAGAACTGCCATGTCTGAAGCACCCTGTACATTGTTCTGCCCCCTCAGTGGATTAACGCCGCTCGAAGGCTTTCCAATGTGCCCTGTTAGAAGCGCAAGATTGGCAAGTGAAAGCACATTCTCAGTACCGGTCAGGTGCTCTGTTACCCCGAGGCAGTAAATAATCGAAGATGGATCTGTCGTCGCATAAAGAGTTGCAACCTCTTCAATTTTTCTCAATGGGACACCGGTTATGGACTCAACAGACGAGAGATCAAATTTGTTCAGGAACTCGAGGTACTCATCAAATCCCTCTGTGTGCTCTTCCACAAACTCTTTGTTGTGGAGTCCCTTTTCGTAGATGATTTTTGCCATTGCAGTGAATAGCACTATGTCTGAGTTGGGTTGAAGTGAAAGATGAATGTGTGCCAGCTCTGCGATCTCTGTTTTTCTGGGATCAACGACCACAAGTTTTGCACCTTTTTTGAGCGCACGGACAATTCTTCTCGCAATGAGTGGATGCGCCTCTGTCGTATTGGATCCGACCACGAGGAGCATTTTTGCATCTTCAATCTCCGCGATGGAGTTGGTCATGGCACCGGATCCAAAAGCCATGGACAGTCCGGTTACTGTGGGTGAATGGCAAATTCTGGCACAGTGGTCAACATTGTTCGTACCGAGTACCGCCCTTGCAAATTTCTGAATGAGGAAATTTTCCTCGTTTGTGTACCTTGCGGAACCGATTACTGCAAAAGCGTTTGAGCCGTATTTTTCTTTGATCTCGTTGAACTTCGTGGCAACCAGGTCAACGGCTTCATCCCAGGAGATCTGGACGAATCTTCCGTTTTCTCTCTTGAGAGGATATTTCAATCTATCAGGATGGTGTATAACCTGATAGGCGTGCCATCCCTTTATACATAATCCTCCCTGATTTATCGGGTGATTAAGGGATGGAGTCAGACCCACCACCCTGCCATTATCCACCTCAAGATAGAAGTTACACCCCACTGCACAATAGGGACATACGGTCAAAACCTGCTTCATGAAATCACTCCTTTTTTGACCATTTTATGACCGGATAAACATTTCTGTCAAGTGAAAATATTGAGAGTGTTTGAAAAATGTTTTTGGGAAAAGAAGAAATGTAATTTTTAACCTCATCCCCGCAGTGTGTTAGCGTCCCGAAATAACCTTCCCCACAATGTGTTAGGCATCGTGAGGAGATCTCCCAATGACCTCTTCCCTTACTTTGTGGGAAATATCCCTTCGAACCTCTCCCCCACTTCACGGGAGACTTTCCTTCAACCCGACAATGTTAGAACCCGGAGAGTTTATCATCCCGGCTCCCCTACCTCGCGGGCGA
>CAZNDM010000098.1:0-9530 GCA_964571845.1 uncultured bacterium
TCCGTCAAATCTACCCTTTCTACCCCCTCCTTTGTCCTCCCCCGCTTTGCGGGGGAGGATGTTAAGAGGTCCCTGCTTTTCAGGGGAAGGGCTGATTTCGTCTCATACGAATTTGGAAAGATTACATTTAACTTTCATTCCCGTTATGTGAGAGAAATCATTAACAACATCCCTCTCCACTTGCGAAGAGGTGTTCCCAGACTCCCCTCCCGTTTTGTGGGAGAGGTGCTCCCAACTCCCCTCCCGTCTCGTGGTGGCGGAGATTGATAAGCTACACAGTGCTAACTTATCCTGGAGAAGAACGGCGAGCGTCCTCTCTCACTGTATCAAACGCACCGGGATTGAAGAAAGTTAAAAAAACAACATGCCTCTTTTACCCGACGGAATTTTTTCGAACAACCTTACGCAATTGACACAGTAATGTGATTCAGTTAACTTTATCTACCATGGCAGAATTTAAACTCCATTCGACATTTGAGCCAACAGGAGATCAACCCAAAGCCATAAGACAGCTCGTAGAAAACTTCAAAAAGGGTCATAAATTCCAGGTCCTCCTTGGTGTAACCGGTAGTGGCAAAACTTTTACAATTGCCAATGTTATCGCCCAACTCGGCAGACCAACACTCGTTATATCTCACAACAAAACTCTCGCTGCACAGCTTTACGGCGAGCTGAAGCAGCTCTTTCCGGAAAACGCAGTTGAATACTTCATATCGTACTACGATTACTATCAACCTGAAGCATACATCCCGGAGACGGACACTTACATCGAAAAGGATGCATCCATCAATGATGACATCGAGAGGATGAGATTGAGGGCAACTGCCTCTCTCATGGAGAGGGAAGATGTGATAATCGTAGCATCGGTCTCTGCCATATACGGCCTTGGTGATCCAGAGGATGTAAAAAAACTCTTCATCCTGATCGAGAGAGGCGAGGAGCTTGACAGGGATCAGCTGCTGAGAAGACTTGTAGAAATTCAATACACGCGAAATGACTACAATCTCCAGAGAGGCACTTTCAGAGTTAGAGGCGATGTGGTTGAGCTCATACCTGCGTACGAAGAAAACATCGTCAGGATCGAGTTTTTCGGGGACGAGATCGACTCCATCTCCATCATCCACCCTTTAACGGATGAGGTACTCGAAGAAAAGGAAAGGATTGCCATATATCCGGCTGGACACTGGGTAACGACCCGAGATAAGATCGAAGCGGCAATTGAATCCATTGAAAAAGAGCTCGAAGAAAGATTGAGAGAGCTAAAAATACAGGGAAAGTTTCTCGAAGCTCAACGCCTCGAGCAAAGAACACGCTTTGACCTTGAAATGCTCAGAGAGATCGGCTACTGTCAGGGAGTTGAAAACTACTCGAGACACCTCTCTGGCAGAAAACCCGGTCAGAGGCCATGGACATTAATTGACTACTTCCCGGATGACTTTTTAATGGTCATCGACGAATCACATGTTACAATACCACAGCTTATGGCAATGTACAACGGAGACAGGTCGAGGAAGTTGACACTTGTGGAATACGGATTTCGCCTCCCATCAGCCCTTGACAACAGGCCTCTTAAATTCAGTGAACTTGAAGAGATGTGGGATAAGGTGATCTTTATGTCTGCAACTCCCGGACCCTATGAGCTTAAAAAGTCAGGTGGTATTGTGGTCGAACAGATTATCAGGCCCACAGGACTTGTTGATCCAAAGATCACTGTAAAACCCACAAAAAACCAGATAGACGACATTATCAACGAGATCTCAAAGAGGGTGGAGAGAAAAGAAAGGGTTCTCATAACAACACTTACCAAAAGAATGGCTGAGGACCTTGCAGATTATCTTTTCAAAATGGGGTTCCGCGTAAAGTACCTCCATTCCGAGATCGACGCTATTGAGAGGGTGGAGATCCTGAGAGAGCTCAGACTCGGGGAGTTCGATGTCCTCGTTGGCGTTAATCTTTTGCGTGAAGGGCTTGACCTGCCTGAAGTCTCACTTGTTATCATAACCGATGCGGACAAAACCGGATTTTTGAGATCCGAAACCTCACTTATACAGATAGCAGGTAGAGCAGCGAGAAACGCAGCAGGAGAGGTTATCATGTACGCAGACACCATCACACCTGCGATGAAAAAAGCTATTGAGGAAACTGAAAGAAGACGAAAAATCCAGATGGAGTACAACAAAAAGCACGGGATCACACCCAGAACCATCAAAAAGTCAGTTGATCAGGTACTAAAAACGACAAAGGTTGCAGATGAGAGGATACTGACAAAGGAGGAAAATGAGACCAAACTGGAGATAGAAGAGCTAAAGAGGACTCTCGGAAAGTACGAATTAATTGAGGAGCTTGAGAGAAGGATGAAAATTGCAGCTTCTTTGCTCGATTTTGAGAAGGCTGCGCTCTACCGTGATGCCCTCTTTGAAGCAAAGGGAGTGAAGAAAAAAACCGGAAGACGGCATTCAAAGAAGAAAAAATTTACATTTATTTAGCAGTTTGGGCTATAATTTGTCATATCGAGGTTAGAAGATGCTTAATTTGCTAATTTTCATTACACTTCTGACTCAATCGCCGGCAGATACCTCCGGCTTATCATTGAGTCAGTACCATCCTCGAGCACAGGTGGTGGAAGTTACGCACGAGCAACTGGGTGAAAAACTACCTCCGTGGACTGGAATCCCTTTTGCAGGACTGCTTATAACAATTGCAATTCTACCACTGGTTGCTCCGAAGTTCTGGCATCATAACTATCCCATCATCTCCCTGACATGGGCACTAATTCTCGCCGTTCCCTTTCTGGTAATCTACAGGGGGGCAGCATTTCATGAAATTTTGCACACCATTTTAAATGAATACATTCCGTTCATCATCCTCCTGTCGGCTCTTTATGTCGTCGCTGGCGGAATATACTTAAAGGGTACGATCATTGGAACACCCAGGGTGAATGTTACAATCCTCGGCATCGGGACACTCCTCGCCTCGGTGATTGGCACAACGGGCGCTGCCATGGTCGTTATAAGACCCTTTTTAAGAGCCAACCGATACCGGAAAAATCGGACATTTATGGTGGCTTTCTTCATCTTTCTCGTTGCAAACATAGGTGGTTCCCTTACTCCGCTTGGTGACCCACCTCTTTTTCTCGGATTCCTACAGGGTGTACCTTTTTTCTGGACGCTCAAACTCTTCCCGGAATTTGTGTTCGTGGCTGGCAGCCTTCTCGTTATCTACTACTTTCTGGACAAACGGCACTTTGTTAGAGAAGAATTCGATTTCTCAAAGGTAAAAAAGGAGCCTCTCAAACTCGATGGGTGGTATAATCTCTTCTTCATGCTCGGTGTCCTGGGGTTTGTGTTTCTGAGTGGCATCGTCAATCTTGGGGAAGTCAGTGTTTTCGGTGTTGAGCTCGGAATTCAGGATATTGTCAGAGATATAGCACTTCTCATGATCGCAGCTCTTTCTTACATAGTTACACCCAGATCAGTACACGAGGAGAATGAATTCACATGGGAACCCATAAAGGAGGTGGCGTATCTTTTTGCAGGAATATTCACGACAATGATCCCGGTACTTGCAATGCTGAGAGCGGGGGAACACGGTCCTGCTTCTGCTGTAATAAAAATCCTGGAGAAACCCTCAGATTTCTTCTGGATTACAGGTGGTCTGACATCTTTTCTGGACAATGCTCCGACATACCTGACTTTTCTAAACACAGCCATAGGGAAATTCTATCCCGGAGTACACACGGTGGCAGGAGTGAAGGCTCTTTTGTTTGAGCACGAAATTTATCTGAAGGCAATTTCAACAGGCGCTGTATTCTTCGGCAGTATGACATACATTGGTAATGCTCCGAATTTTATGGTAAGGTCCATAGCTGAGAAATCCGGCACACCCATGCCCGGATTCTTCGGATACATCGTAAAATACTCGGTTGTGTTTCTCCTTCCTATATTCTTTCTCGTAAGTGTAATATTTTTCTAAAGGAGGTGAAAACATGAAGAAAGTTGCTATCCTGCTGGAGGATTTCGTGGAAGAATCGGAATTTTTGTATCCTTATTACAGGTTTCAGGAGGAGGGCTGGGAGGTCGTGGTCGTTGCCCCGGAGATCAAGGAATACAAGGGCAAAAATGGACTCAAATTTAAGTCTCAGGTGAAAATAGAGGATGGTATGGAAAAGGAGTTTGACCTCGTTTTCATTCCAGGCGGATATGCGCCCGACAGACTGAGGAGAAACAAAAAGATCCTTGACTTTGTCAGAAAAATGTACGAGATCGGGAAACCGGTTTGCACTATCTGTCACGGTCCCTGGGTTTTGATCTCCGCAGGAATTATCAGGGGCAAAAAGGTTACGGGTTATTTTGCAATCAAGGATGACATAATAAATGCAGGTGGTAACTATACGGGGAATCCTTATGAGAGGGACGGGAACATTTTCACTGCCACTGATCCCGGAGCTATGCCATCGTACATCAAGTTTATCATAGATAACATCAGCTGAAATCGAGTTTCATTTGGCTTCAGGAGGGCATAAAGGTTAAACTATATCCGATGAAGTGGGCAGTTTACTTGCTTTTCATACCGGGACTAATTTTTTCCCATCCAAGATGGGTCAAAGATCAGGAGGTAGGGATCAAAGTACCGCTTGTTCTGAAAACCCCGTATGACTACCATAAGCAGGTATTTCGTCTTCCTTATGCTGAGAGAATTGGCCTGTCCAATGCCAGAGTCAGGATGATCTATAAAAACCTCAGGTACGGGACCTACAACCTTGAAGTAAAGCTTAACTACCACATACTGTTTAAAACCCAGATTTCTGACACCGGAGGGGTTATTGAGCGGGAAATTCCACCCACATGGCTGACCAAATACAACACACTGGAGTTTAACCTGAGCGGTACTCAATCAGTAGGCGATGCACTTGAAATAGACTCCATCTGGTTCCTCGTGGACATTAAAAACAGAGAGGAGTTTTCGAACTTCTCTGATTTTGTCGAGATCAGCGAGGGAATAATCAATATTATTTTTCCGGAAGGGAAAAATGTGAAAACCCTATCCTCACTTGCACTGTTTGCGCAGGCAACAGGGTTCTTTTTTGGTAAAACAGCATCAATCAGAGTATCATCAGACGCACCTGGAATAAGGAGCGGAGGAATAGTTGTCATCGGTACACCTGATGAACAACCTTATATATCGGAAATACAGAGCAGGATAAAGGAACTCACCGGCCTATCCATTGCCAGAGGCTACAAAGACCGTCTGGTCTGGAAATCTTTAAGGGGGGAATCCATAGGGAAAAACGACGGTGTTGTCGTCTTCCTTTTCAATGATCGAGGAATCCCGGTAATTATCGCATCGGGGAATAAACCCGAAGGTGTGTGGAAGAGCGTTACTGCCCTTGTATCTGAAAATTTCTCTGTGGAAAAAAACTACAGAATAATCGAAGAAGAATCAGAATTTATTCAGAGAAAATGGGTGGCACCACCTGAGGGTGACTTTTCACTTGCTGACCTATCATGGCCGGGAATATTACTTCTCGGTACTGAAGTTGACACTGTCATGAGATTAAATTTTCTTCCAGGGACAAAATTTGCTCCAGGAGGGCACAGGCTCCACATTGACTTTAATGTTGATAGATTTCTGGATGTTTACACATCCTCTATTAAACTCTTCTTTAATGGCAGATTTCTTGGAAAATACAGTATCGCTCAGGTTGAAAAGGGGCTCGATGTGGAGCTTCGGGACCTCACAACGAGAAACTACCTGCAGATCAAAGCAAAACTAAGGGGAATAACCCAGAATGTTACCCCATCTTTATTCATCAGCAATTCTTCAAAATTCCATGTTCCAAGGAGCTGGTCCGTCAAATTGCCTGATCTTGCCTATCTCAGACATCTTGCTTTCCCATTTGGTGCAACATACAAAAACATAAAACCGGCGATCATTATTGACCAGATGGAAATAAAAAGATTTGAACTTGGCATAATGTTTTCAAGATTCATTGGGTTATCCGGTGTGCTAAATCCAGCTCTTATTTTTGCAACTTCAGATAGCGCCAAAAAGAGGGCAAAAAATCGGAATCTTGTGCTCATTGGTCACGAATACGATCTCCTCAGCCCGGCAGATTCATCGCTCTATGTGGAGGAAATAATCTATCCAGGGAAAAGACTCTTTCGAACTTTCCTGATTCTTCACTGTGTAAATACTGAGCAGATCAACCATCTTATAAATCTGTTCAGCAGGCCGGAAAGGCTTGAAGTATTATCAGGGGCAAGAGTGAACTTTGTACCTTCGGGGGTGAAGGTTATCTCACCCCTCTCCCAGCGAGAGATAACTCACTCCAGTATTCCTGACTTTATTTACAACCCCATTATTCTTTTCATTGTTGCCGTTGTTCTGGTGATTTTTATTATCAAAATCGTCAGGATCTTGCGAGCATCTGCCTGATTCTTTCCACAGAATCCTTTGCCTTGTCTGAGATCGAGCTGAGGAGTCTTGAGAGGTTGAGAATATAAATTGCCTCAGAATACTTCATTTCTTCGTCATGCTGAAAAACATAGTTGAGAATGTAACTTACGAACTTATCAATCTTGCTTTCAACTGTTTCAACTTTTTTAATTATTTCGTATTCTTTCTGGATTTCCTGGTCATTAAAGCCGCTTTCAAGCACAATATCCAGCTGTGTTATAGCCTCGTAAACACCCCTTACGGCATCAATGCTCTCTTTTGCCATCTCAAGCATAATTTTTCTCACCTCTTCCGGTAAGAGACTCTTGTGTTTTCGGAGTGGTAACCATTTGGCAACATCCTGTGCGGCATCGGCAATTTTGTCCTGATAATAGAGATAAAGCAGGACATCGTTCCTGCTAACGGGCATCATTATTCTGTGGCTCAAAGAATCTCTTATGGATTCCTTTATTTTGTCCGCCTCTTTTTCGAGCTGATCAACCCTGCCACACAATTTTTCCATCTCATCGTAGTTGCGTTTATACCATTCCACAACTGCGAGCTCGAGAGTTTCAACAGTCTCTTTAACGATTTTTCCATGTTCTATCATGGGTTTAAAAGGACTTTTGGAGAAAATTTTTAACCAGAACGGCATAGTTTTTCACCTCCTATAAAATGTGCATAAATATTTTAAAGAAAATAGCTGACATTATGGCAGCAATGGGGACAGTTACAAACCATGAGACAATTATATCCTTCAAAACTCCTTTGTTTATGGCACTCAATCCCCTTGCGAGCCCGACGCCAACGACGGCGCCCACAACTGTATGGGTTGTTGAAACAGGCAAACCGAGCCTCGAAGCAACGAGAACAACGCTGGCTGCGGAAAAGTCTATACTAAACCCCCTTGTATTGGTAAGCTCTGTTATCCTGGTTCCAACTGTTCTCATTACCCTGTATCCATAAGTTGTAACACCGATCGCAATTCCAATACCACCGTAAGCAAGGATCCACTTGGGAACAGGGACAGTGAATCCCTGGAGACCGCCTTTGATCGCAGTATAAACTGCCGCCACCGGTCCGATCGCATTCGCGACATCATTTGCTCCATGTGCCAGTGCAACATAACAGGATGTCAGAATCTGGACACGCTTGAAAATGTTTTCCACCGCCTGATACTCGTCAGCACCCCCACGGTGAACATGCATCCACAGTTTGGAGACGAGAAAAGCGACGAGTGCAAAACCTATGCCCAGGAGTACAGCCTTTATGATGTCTTTTCCGTGCACCGTCTTTATGTAAAATGTCATCCCCACAATGAAAAAGGCAAGTGCAATCCAGATGGGTGCCCATTTTTTTGCATTCTCAAACGGACGACTTGTGTTTAAGATCGTGAGCCTGATCAACCAGAAAACGGCGAATCCAACGAGTCCACCCAGTATCGGAGAAACGATCCAGCTCAGCACGACAAAAAACAGCTTTTTCCAGTTGACAATTGCAGGACCGGCGTGGATCAATCCATACCCCACAATACCACCAATAATGGAATGAGTGGTTGAAACAGGTAAACCGTAATAACTGGCAATGAGCAACCATACTCCGGCGCTGAGAAGAGCAGCAAGGGATCCATAAATAACAACAGTGGCGTTGTTGATCACCTGAGGGTTGATTATCCCTTTTCTGATGGTCTCGGTAACATGCTTGCCAAAGAAGTACGCGCCAGTGAATTCAAGAATCGCCGCTATGAACACAGCCTGCATGGGGGTTATCGCTCGCGCTCCAACTGCAGTGCTCATGGAATTTGCTGTATCGTTTGCACCTATCCCCCACGCCATAAAAAATCCAATTACGAGGGTCATTACTATGAGCGGTTCCATTTCACCTCTTCCAGAATTTTTTCCAGGCGTGCCCCTGGTGAAATATTATAATGGCTCCCGACTTGATTTATCTCCCCCGGCCGGTATCAGCACGGACATTAAAATTGATATGCCAAGCACACCCACGATAACCAGGAGAGAGAGAAAGTTTGGAATGTGATAATAATGTGAAAGCAGCATCTTGATACCAACAAAAACGAGTATTGTGGCCACTCCGTATTTCAAAAACCTGAATAATACGACAAGATTACTGATGAGGAAATAGAGGGACCGCAATCCAAGGACGGCAAAGATGTTGGATGTATAGGCTATAAAGGGGTCCCTCGTTATCGCAATTACCGCAGGAATTGAATCAAAAGCAAAAATAATATCCGTCGTCTCTATCAGTACAAGGGCGAGGAACATTCGGGTCATAAATCTTTTTCCCATCTTTTTTACAAAAAACTTACCGGAACTCGATCTAAATGTTACAGGGAACCAGCGCCTCAGAAGTCTCAAAATACGGCTCTTTTCAGGCTCTATAGTCTTGTCTTTCTCAAGGAACAGCTTAATACCCGTGTAAATCAAAACCATACCAAAGATGTATATCATCCACTCAAACATTTTGATCAGCTCAATTCCCGCGACGATGAAAATAGCCCTGAAAATGATCGCCCCAAGGATTCCCCACTTCAGAACCCGCGGCTGATACTTTCGGTGAATATTAAATTTTTCAAGGATAACAACAAATACAAAAAGGTTATCCACACTGAGCGATTCTTCGACAAGGTATGCCGTGAGAAACTCAATCGCCTTGTCTTTCCCTATGTAAAAGAAAACTCCGAGATTAAATAAAAGGGCAATACTTATCCACATAAGACTGTAGAGGGCAGCCTCTTTCGTTGAAATTACATGTGATCTCTTGTTCAGAACCTCAAGATCAATGTAAATAAGAATCCCGATGATCAGAAAAAATACTATTACCATTACAATCTCATGCGTCACCATAGGCTCAAAAGATAATAAACAAATGGAAAATTAACAACCAGCCAACCGAAGGTGTTCGAAAAATATTTTACCGGTGGTCATCTTCCCTTTCACTTTGAGGTAAAACTCTCTTTATTTTCCCTTCCTGCTTGAAGATTCACCTGCAACATCCTCATCTGCAAGGCGCGCGTGGCACTCCCAACTCCCCTCCTGTTATGTGAGAGGAATCACTTCAACCCTCCTCCCCGCTTT
>CAZNDM010000099.1:0-13327 GCA_964571845.1 uncultured bacterium
CCATCCCACCTGCAGTAGTTCATCCCCATCTCAAAAAGTGGGAGGAGTGATACTCAAAATCTCCTTCCACAAAAATAGGAGGAATCACACTCACTCCCTTCCACATGCAGGAGTTCACTTACAGCCTCCCATCCCACAAAGTGGATTGGATCACGTTCAACCTCCCTTCCCGCCTTGCGAGAGGGACCACATCCAACCTCCCCTCCCGCTTCACCTTAGAAATCACATTCACTCCTCCCTCCCGCTTCGCGGGAGGGACCACACTCATTCTCCCCTCCCGCTGCGCGGGAGGGGATTAAGGGGAGGGTATCCCGTCAGATTTACCCCTCTTGCCCCCTCCTTTATCCTCCCTCACAACATTCCATGTTGCAGGGGATTGAAGGCGAGTCCTCCACACGCTGATGCAGCGGAGGAGATTAGAGAAGAGCCCATCCCAACGGCACTGAAAAGTAATCCTCTCACAAACCGCTCCGTAGTATGGAAGTATGACTTCCATCAGATATTCGTCTCGTGGGAGAGGTAGAAATCTCCCACCTCGCAGCCGAACACGCTGTCACAGAGGGAATTAAAGATTTCATCTCCATCTTTCCCCTGAGTAACTTTTTGAGCAACTTACTTTCAGAATATTGAATGTAACCTATCTTCGACTTAAGATTTACCCATGTATCGGATAATTTCAGTGATCGGACCCTCAGAACCTTCCCAGAAGGAATACGAAGTCGCATACGAAATAGGAAAGTATCTGGCATCCAGGGGTTTTGTGGTTGCAACTGGCGGCAAATCCGGGATTATGGAAGCGGCATTGAAAGGAGCCAGAGAGGCAGGAGGCATCACTCTGGGAATACTGCCAGAGGGAGAAAATACTTATGCCAACAGGTATGTTGACATCCCGATAGCCACGGGGATACAGGAGATCAGAAACTTTGTACTCGTAAATACGGGTATGGTCGTTGTCTCAGTCGGAATATCCGAGGGCACGATGATAGAGATTGCCTATGCCCTGAAAATGGGAAAAACACTTTTTGCTTACAATCTGCCGGAGATAAAAGGACTTTTTGAGGATGGACGCATCATCAGGTTCAAAAGCGTCCAGGAATTTATCGAGGAATTTCAAAATTTTCTGGAGGTTTGATATGAAATGGGTGCCTGAATCTGAAATAAAGGGGAGGATCGAGAATCTGAAATCCAGGATGGATGAAGTGGACGCAGTTCTCATCCTCCAGAATGTTGACATGTTTTACTTTTCCGGAACTGTCCAGCAGGGTTTTATTTTTATTCCAAAGCATGGGGACCCTCTTTTCTTTGTTCGCAGAATACCTGAAAGGGCGAGAGAAGAAACTCCTCTTGAAGTTGTGCCTATCAGGGGCCTCCGCGACGCAGGTAAAATCGTTCAGGATTTCCATGTCAACAGGGTGGGATTTGAATTTGATGTCGTCCCCGTGGCAGTCTATAGACGATATCTAAAGATGTTTGGAGACGCAGAAGCCGTGGACATTTCAGGGATAGTGAGAGATCTGAGGAAAATAAAATCCCCGTTTGAGCAGGAAAAGATTAAAAAGGCTGCGACAATAACAGCAGAGGTACTTGAGGAAGTGAAACTTCACCTGAAGAAAGGCATGACCGAGTGGGAACTGATCAGTTTGATCGAATACCTGGCGAAACTGAAGGGACATCTTGGACCCACAAGGATGAGGTCTTTTGGTCAGGAACTCTTCTTTGGACATGTGCTATCAGATACAAGTGGTGGTGTATCAGCCTTCGCCGATGCTCCGACTGGCGGCTTTGGTTTTCATCCAACCCTCGGTCATGGTGCAACAAACAGACAACTAAGAGAGAATACTCCCATTGATGTGGACTTCATGGTGAATTTTGAGGGTTACCTCTCGGATCAGACCAGGATCTTTGCTATCGGGAAGATACCGGATGAATTTGAAAAGGCTTACGAGTTTACGAGAAACCTGCTTTATGAGCTGGAGGGTATGATAAAACCCGGTGTGCTGGCGTCTGAAATTTACAACCACGCTGTGAACAGGGCGGAAGAAAGTGGTTACGGAGAAAATTTCATGGGCTATGGTCCCTACAGGGTGAGTTTTGTGGGACACGGTGTGGGTCTCGAAGTGGACGAATACCCTTTTATTGCCCGCGGATTTGATATGCCGCTTGAGCCGGGAATGGTCTTTGCACTTGAGCCCAAGCTCATATTCCCCGGCAAAGGAATGGTAGGCATTGAAAACACTTACCTGGTTACTGAAAAAGGATTCAAAAAACTAACATTTTCTGACGAAGACATACATTATGTCAGATTTCAGGAGGGTTGAATAATCTGAGCTTTATCTGGACGATGCAATTCGGGAGGCAAAGTATCTTTCGATGATTTTCCTGGCAACAGGTGCTACACTACTTCCGTGTTCCCCGTGCTCGACGACGACGGTTACAACGATCTCAGGATCGTCGTAAGGGGCAAAAGCTGTAAAAAGTGCGTGGTCTTTACCATGGGGGTTCTGCGAAGTCCCTGTTTTACCCGCATAAACAACCATGTCTGACCTCGAAGCATAGGCAGTGCCACCCTGTTCATTTACAACGAGCCACATGCCCCTTTTAACGGATCTAAAGTAATCCTTCTTCACATTCCATCTCAAGGTATCCACGCGATTGACACACCTGCTGTCGCACTTGAGAAGAAGGTGAGGCGACGGCAGAACGCCATCTCCTGCAATGAGACCCGTGAGGACCGCAATTTTAAGCGGTGTCAGGAGAATTTCACCCTGCCCTATTGAGAGGTTTAGCACATTTCCGGGACCAAAGCCATTTTCTCCGTATCTCGCGACATACCATCCACTATCAGGTACGAAGCTCGGGACCTCTCCGGGGAGGTCGATTCCTGTCCTGCCTCCGATGTTGAACTCCTGAAGTAATTTCAAAAACCTACCAAAACCTATTCTCAGACCGAGTTGATAGAAATAAACATCACATGACTTCTGGATAGCGTGAGGCAGATCGAGTGAGCCGTGACCGGGTTTGAACCAGCAACCCCAGGTCCTTCTGCCAAATCTGTAGTAACCCGGACAGGAAAATACTGTATTTTCTGAAACTGCTTCAACCTGAAGTGCAAATAACGCAGATACAGGCTTAAAAGTTGATCCGGGGGGATACAGACCCGAGATTGCCCTATCGAGGAGGGGTCGCGTCTTATCGTTGATCAGCTTTTTCCAGAGTTTTAGAGGAATGCCCGTTGAAAATGTGTTGGCATCAAAGTAGGGCTTGGAATAGAGTGCAAGAACCTCTCCTGTTTTAATGTTCAGTACAACGACGGCACCCATCCTGTATTTTTCCATTATCGTGTCGATGTACAGCTGGAGCGGCGCGTCAATGGTCAGGTATATGTCTTTCCCATTTACAGGTTCAATGGGAGGCACGGGATCCTCCTTTATCAAATGACCTGTTACATCCACCATGAAGAAACGGGTGCCAAATTTTCCACGGAGAATGTCGTTATAAAACTTCTCAACTCCTCTTTTCCCTATGGTTTCCCCCGGTTTAAGCGTGCTATCCCTTTTTATCTCTTCTGGTGTCACCTCGCCTGTGTACCCCGTTACATGAGAGAGGGGACCTGCAAAATGGTAGTATCTTTCCGGAACTGCCCCTATAACAAAGTACGGGAATTTATCCCTCTGTTCTTCGAGTTTCACGATGTCTTTCAGGGAAAGATCCTTCAAAACCGGATAGGAAAGGAGCTTTCTGTAAAGGCTATCCACATTGGTTTTCAGACCGATGATGTCGAGCAAATTTTTAAGCTCATTTTTCTTTAGCCCGTCTTTCAGGATAAAAACGGCAAAACCCGGTTTCCAGTCAGCAAGAACAATGCCATTTCTATCAAGGATTCTACCCCTTTTGTACGGTATCCTTATGGACTTCAAAAAGTTTCTCTGTGCCATGCTGAGAAACTTTTCGTGTTCCACAATCTGGATGTGGTAGAGTCTTGCAAGCAGGATTGAGAAAACGGCGACGGTTACGGTAACAAAAATCCAGATCCTTAACTTTTCCGTAACCATAGCTCAACGACGGTGGTAAATACGATGGTGAGTAAAATTGCCCTTAGATAGTCAGTGGAGATTCCGAGCTGGTTGGCGTAAAGGTAAGCCACATAGTAGAGGACAACTGACACGGTGAAGAATGCGATTTTTGGAATGAGCAGAGATGCGTTGACAAATGTCCTGTAAATGAGTGCGCCTGCTCCGGCAACTGTGAAGAGAAGTGGAGATATCCAGGGAATATCGATGTACAGTCCATCTCTTAGAATCCCCGCGGCGAGAGCCACGGGACCCACCCAGCGCGGCTCAATGTGGAATATAAGGGGCAGAAGGAAGATTAATACAGGATCCGGAAGCCAGATAAAGGTTACCTTTGCCCTGATTGCCGATGAAACGAGTAAAAGTATGAGTAAGATCACTGATTTTCTCTTCATCTCAGAATGCCAAAGAGTCCGGTGGATGAGAAATCCCAGAAGGGCTTTACGAAAATACGATGGAAGAACCCGTCCGACTCCTCCACCTTCTCGATCTTACCGACAGGAATGCCGCCTCTGATGATCCCGATCCCCGATGTTAGGAGGGTATCACCCGGTTCAACATCAGCCCAAACAGGGACATAGAGCATCTCGGGACGGATACCTCCTGCAAGAACACCGACGACCCCTGTTCTGCTGTCCGTTACACCCACACGGAAGTTCTCGTTGTAAAGTGTCATCACAAAGGACAACCTGTCCGTAGTGTAGTAAACTTTGCCCACGAGACTCCCCCTGTAAACAACTGGTTGACCGTATCTGACCCCGTTGTCCTTTCCTCTATCAAGAGTAATTTTCTGAACCTGACCAAAGGGGTCAAAGTAAAGTGCCCTGGCAACGATTACAGTTGAATCGAGGCCCGACTTCCAGAGTTGATAGATCTCACGCCTGTTTTTCTCCTCAATCTCCTCCATCGTCAGCAGGAGGAGCTCATTGAGCTTTGAGTACTCTCTGTGAAAGTAAAAAATCTCCTCTATGTACTTCTCTGCCTTCAGAACCGGGATGTAGATTGAGTCTGCAAGTACCGTATGCACAAAAACTTTAACAGGCTTTATAAAGAATATCAGGGAGACGAGGGGGAAAAACAGATATTTCCTGAACATCAAAGGGAAATCAGCTTCTGAGGTTTAAGGAGTACCTTCTCGTACTTATCGAGGTTCTCAAGTATTCTGCCAGCTCCGAGAGCCACACAGTCAAGAGGATTTTCAATCGTTTTAACATAAAGATTGGTCTCCTCCCTGATAAGCTCGTCAAGTCCTTTTATGAGAGAGCCTCCACCTGTGAGGTAAATTCCGCGATCAATAATATCAGAGACAAGCTCAGGAGGCGTTTTCTCAAGGGCATTTTTAATGGCATCAATTATCTGATTGACCGGACCCTTAAGCGCTTCCCTTATCTCGGACGAGGATATTTCAATCGTCTTCGGGTTGCCCGATACGAGGTCCCTGCCCTTAACCTCCATTTTCTGCTCTTCAATCAATGGGAACACATTTCCAATCTCTTTTTTGACATTCTCAGCCGTCTGCTCACCAATGATAACCCTGTATTTTTCACGCACATAATTGATTATTGCTTCGTCCATTTCGTCACCAGCCACACGGATTGATGTATTGGTAACGATACCGGATAGAGCGATAACAGCGATCTCAGTCGTACCACCGCCAATGTCAACGATCATGTTGCCTGTTGGCTCATCAATGGGCAAGCCTATGCCAACAGCAGCGGCAACGGGTTCTGAAACGAGCAAAACCTCACGAGCACCTGCATTCTCTGCTGAGTCTTTAACAGCCCTTCGCTCGACCTCTGTTATACCCGATGGGACAGCTATAAGCACTTTGGGTCTGATGATGAGATTTTTCTTGAGAACCCGAGTAAGCATGGTATAGAGCATTTCCTGTACAAGTTCGAAATCAGCGATCACACCATCTTTCATGGGTCTTTTGGCAAGGATGTTGCCCGGAGTTTTACCGAGCATTCTCTTCGCCTCTTCTCCGATAGCAAGGGCTTTCCCTGTGGTCTTATCAACTGCCACAACAGAAGGTTCGCGCAGTACGATCCCCTTGCCTTTGACATAAATCAGAGTGTGAGCAGTACCGAGATCAACGGCGACCTCACTACCCCAGCCACGAAACAATTTTGAGAATATTCCGTTCATTTTTTTAACTCCTCTTTGAGTTTGTAGATTAATTCTAATGCTTCACGGGGTGAAAGCGAATCCGGATCCACCCCCTTTAAGATCTCCACAAGCCGACTCTCCTTTTCAGGCTCTTCGCGCTTGAATATATCGAGCTGCAGAGTCTCCTCCCTCGCTTTGACTTTCAGTGACTTTCTGCCCTTCTCGAGATCCTTCAGTATCTCTTTTGCCCTCCTAATCACGGGAGAAGGAATACCTGCAAGTTTTGCCACATGGATACCGTAACTCCTGTCAGACTCACCGGGTATCAGTTTTCTTAAGAAAATGATTTCGTCACCCCATTCCTTAACTGCAATGGTAAAGTTGCGAACACCTTTGAGGGTTCTGCCGAGGATGGAAAGCTCATGATAATGAGTTGCAAAGAGTGTCTTTGCTCCCACAAAATCAGCGAGATATTCAACGACTGCCCACGCGATGGCCAGTCCGTCAAATGTGGATGTCCCGCGCCCTACCTCGTCCAGTATGATCAAACTCCTCCTCGTTGCGTTGTGCAGAATCTGTGCGGTCTCTATCATCTCAGCCATAAATGTGGATATTCCACGGGCAAGATCGTCTGATGCACCGATTCTCGAAAAAATTCGATCCACGAGTCCGATCCTGGCACTCGATGCAGGAACAAACGAACCGATGTGAGCCATTATCGTAATGAGTGCAACCTGCCTCAGATAGGTCGATTTTCCGGACATGTTGGGTCCCGTTATGATGAAGATCCTATTGTCCTGAAGGTCCATAAAAGTGTCATTGGGTATAAAACTTTCGCCCCTGAGAGTTGCTTCCACAACGGGATGTCTTCCGTCTTTGATCTCAATCCTGCCGTCCTCCCTGATCTCAGGCATCACGTACTTTCTCTTTATCGCAACTTCAGCGAGTGAAGCCAGAAGGTCAATTTCCGCTATTTTTTCCGCAATTCTCTTTATTTCAAATGATTTCTCGAGTACCTTTTCCCTCAGTCGCCGAACAATCTCATTCTCAAGTCTTATAGCCCGCTCCTCGGCTCCGAGGATCTTGTCTTCAAGTTCCTTGAGCTCCTGCGTTATAAATCTCTCCGAGTTGGTCAGCGTCTGCTTGCGTATATAGTCGTCGGGAACGAGATGAAGGTTGGACTTGGTAACTTCAATGTAGTATCCGAAGACGGAGTTGTAGCCGATCTTCAGGTTGGAAATGCCCGTTCTTTCCCGCTCTCTTCTTTCAAGTTCGAGCAGTCGATCCTTGCCGTGACGGCTGATATCTCTGAGTTCATCAAGTTCAGGATCCACACCATCCCTCACGACGCCACCGAGATTGAAGTTTATTGGCGGATCATCAACAATTGTGTTGAGAATCTCCCTGTCAATCCCCTCTATGTCAGGGAAAGTTACAAGCTCCTGCCACTCCTCATAATCCATGAGCAAGTCTGAAAGTCTCGGGAGAAAAGAAAGGGAATGGGCGAATCTCACAAGCTCGCGGGGATTTGTTTTATTTGCTGATATTCTACCAAGCTGACGCTCAATGTCAGTGATGTTTGAAAGTACATCCTGAAGCTGTTTCAAAAGCCCCTGATTCATCACGAGATGGTTTACTCGAGTGAGTCTAACGAGGATGCTCTCTTTGGAGAGGAAGGGAGAAAGCAGAGATTCCTTCAACCTTCTTGAACCCATTGGTGTTTTGCATCGATCAAGAACATCGAAAAGGGTCAATCCCTCAGAATCTGGTCTGATTTTCTCTACTATTTCGAGATTCTTAATTGTCTGAGGATCAATGTACATGAAGTTTGAGAGTCTGACCTTTTTTATTCCCCTGATGTGTTCGAGCATACCCGGCTTTTTCTCGAGCAGGTAAGAGATGAGGGCACCTGCTGCTCTTATCGCGAGCTCCTCACCCTGAAGTTCAAATGCATCCAGGCGTGAGACTCCAAAGAAGTCTTTCAATACATCTCCTGCCCTGTAGAGGTCAAACTCAAAAGTGTCCCTCTCGGTGAGATTCTCCAGTGGCAGATCCACCCCTTCCTGTACAAGAACTTCTGAAGCTCCGATTCTTTCCATCTCTGTGAGAGCCCTTTCAAGATTGTCCTGGAATACAAAAAAGTCACCTGTTGTAATATCACAATAAGCCACGCCAGCCTTCTGATCCTCGGAGTAGATAGCCGCGATGTAATTGTGGGATTTATCTTCAAGTAAAGTTGGGGAGAAAACGGTCCCCGGAGTGATAATCTCCACGACTTTTCTCTCCATGAGTCCTGAGTTGTTTTCACCTACCTGTTCACAGATGGCAACTTTGTAGCCCTTCTGGAGGAGTTTGGAGATGTAACCATCAGCCGCTTTAACGGGTATTCCGGCAAGCGGAACCCTTATCCCCTTTCCCATGGGCTTGGATGTAAGTGCTATTCCCAGAATCTTTGAGGCAATTTTTGCGTCTTCGTAAAAAAATTCGTAGAAATCACCCATTCTGAAGAGCAAAAGCTCGTCTTTATGCTCCTCCTTTATCTTTTTATACTGCCTTAAGATGGGTGTGGTTGACATGGATTTACGGCTTATATTCTCACAACCCTTCTGAGTGTTAGGTCGTAGATAAAGTATATACCAAGGAAAATTAGAATGTAAGCCGCAATCCTTATCCCCTGAACGATCCTTTTATCAACCTTTTCAAGAATGACAATGACAAAGGTGTCTGGGGGTACATTGAGTTTCCTCACCACCCTTTTGTAGCGAGGAATTTTTTTGAGATATGTGTAAAATCCCTCGTAAGTATCCTTCCAGCCAAGGTTTCCCTCGGGAATACTGTTGTTCACATCGACGAGGAGAAGGTTGTCAAACTCTCTAACTCTGTAAAAAGTGAGCTTGAAAACAAAAAGTACAGTATAGGTCACATGGTCATTTTCTCGGGGTGTCAGGTCAGCCGATACCATTTTACCCACATAGTGTTCATTCGGGAAAAACAGCCTTGTAACATAATCACTGGGTTTGGTAACAGAAGTTATTCTGAGAAGATATATCCCGAGATAGATGATGAAAGCGGCAAGAAGGGCTTTAAGCAGTTTTTTCCACACTATATCACCCCTCCCCTGATTCAGCTTCTACAATGACGAGCGGCACATCAGCGTCAATCTGGTCTCCGGGCTTTGCCCTGACCTCTTTCACAATACCGTCAAAGTCAGCCGTGAATTCATTTTCCATTTTCATTGATTCAACGATAATCAGGCCCTGCCCCTCCTTTACCCTGTCTCCGGGCTTTACGAGTACCTTCACGACCTTACCGGGCATCGGAGAGGTAACATACTGAACGCCTTCTTCCTTTTTTACAGCGCCTGTGGCACTGTACTCCTCACCCTTCTCCTCAAAGATGTATCCCCTCTTGCCTGCCCACACATAGATCTTCTCTTTGTCCTTCGCAACATATATGGTCCTCTTTTCGCCGCCGTCAAGCTCAATTAAAAACACATGGTTCTGAACTTTCCTGTATTTAAACTTTGCCTCTTCTCCGTTGACATTTATAACCCTCAGATCTCCATCAGTGTCAAAAATTATTTTAAATTCATCTTTTCCGAGGACATAGACGGTTTCTTTCATTTTACAATCCTCCAGTTTCCGACAGTGAGCCAGGGATCAAATACCCGTCTCTTTCTACCGTCAGCCGATACACTGACGGGAGTCGTGGATGTAGATTCCTGGAAAGCCTCAACAGCCATAAAAACTTCCAATGGAACATCCTTCTCAGGCTTCCAGTTTTTCATGTGATCAGGGATAAAGGTTGTAAATGTATTTCCATTCACAAATTCAGGGTGTTCAAGGATGTCAATGAGGTACGGGATGTTTGTTTTAATTCCAAGAACCACATAGTTTTTCAATGCCTCGATCATCCTCTTCCGTGCCTCCTCTCGATCTCTTCCCCAGACAATGAGCTTTGAGAGTATGGGGTCGTAGTAAGGAGGGACTTCAAAACCCGAATATATACCTGTGTCAACACGGATACCAGGACCTGAGGGTTCACTTACGAAAATGATTTTCCCGGGAGAGGGCATAAAATCCTTCTCCGGATCTTCCGCGTAGATTCTGCATTCTATGGCATGGCCGTGCTGCTTCAGCTCTTCCTGCTTAAACGAAAGGGGATTCCCCTCGGCAATACTTATCTGCTCTTTTACAAGGTCGCGGCATGTTACCATCTCGGTTATCGGGTGCTCCACCTGTATTCGGGTGTTAACCTCGAGGAAATAAAAATTCCCATACTTGTCAAAGAGAAATTCCACCGTACCTGCGCTTTCGTAACCCACTGTTTTAGCAACCCTTATAGCAGTCTCACCCATTTCCATTCTCTTTTCGTAAGTAAGTGCGGTGGAGGGCGTCTCCTCAATGATCTTCTGGTGTCTCCTCTGGATTGAGCATTCTCTTTCAAATAGGTGTACATAGTTTCCGTATTTGTCACCAAGGATCTGGATCTCAATGTGGCGCGGATTTTCGATATATTTTTCGATATAAACGGACTCGTCTCCGAAGGCGGATTTTGCCTCTCTCTGAGCTGCCTGAATGGCACTCTCAAGCTTATCAGGGGAGTAAACGATTCTCATACCCTTGCCACCGCCTCCTGCAGCGGCTTTGATCATCACAGGATATCCTATTTTTTCTGCTTCTTTCTTGTACTCCTCCATGGAGAGGCCAGTTGCAAGCATACCCGGAATCAGGGGCACACCGGCGTCAACAAGCTTTTGACGGGATTCAACTTTGTTTCCAAGCAATCTTATTGTCTCGGGCCTCGGTCCAATAAAGATCAAACCTGCATCAATCACAGCCTGTGCAAATTCAGGATTCTCCGCAAGGAAGCCATAACCGGGATGGATGGCATCAACACCGTGCTTCTTTGCCACCTGAATGATCTTATCAATGTCAAGATAACTCTTAAGTGGCTCTGGAGGCCCTATGTGCTCAACCTCATCAGCAAGTATAACATGGAGGGCATCCCGATCGGCATCAGAATACACGGCAACTGAAACTATACCAAGTTCTTTTAATGCTCTGATTATTCTGACTGCTATTTCCCCTCTATTTGCAACGAGAACCTTTTTTATTTTTGCCATCTGGGCCTCCTTTTTTCAAAAAATGCACTCATACCTTCCTGACCCTCCTCTGAAACCCTGATACGGGCGATAACTTCCGATGTATAGGTCAGGGCTTTATCAAGCGGCATCTCATAAATGTTTCTCACAAGTTCCTTACAAACCTTTTGAGCGTGGGGCGAAGATTTTTTGAGCTCCTCTATCAGTTCACTCCCCCGACTGTAAATATCGTCTGAAATCTCGTTGAGAAGTCCGTACTTCAAAGCTTCCTCAGCAGTAATCCGCCTGCCGGTGAGGCAGAGCTCCTTCAAATTTCGCTCACCCATTCTTTTTAACAGGTAGGGAGAAATAACGGCGGGAACAAGTCCAAGCGTAACTTCTGTCAGCCCAAATTTTGCATTTTTTACAGAAATAGCAAAATCAGTGGCAGCAATTAAGCCAACCCCACCGCCAAAGGCGTGACCGTTTACAAGAGCTATCGTTGGAGCCGGAAACGTGTAGATCTCATACAGAAGATGACCAAGTTCAAGGGAATCCCTGTAGTTCTCCTCGTAGGAGAAGTCTTTCATCCTCTTCATCCAGTTCAGATCAGCACCTGCTGAAAAGGATTTTCCCTCTCCGGTGAGGATGAGAACGCGGGGGTCCTTTTCTCTTGCAATCTTGAGAGCCTGGCGAAGCTCACTTATCATCTGATCGTTGAAGGCGTTGTGAATCTCAGGGCGGTTTAAAATGATCCAGAATACATCGTCCTTAAAATCATATTTAATGGTTTCCATCTCGCTTATTTTAAATTCCCCTCAGTTAATTTTCAACAATCCGCTATTCCTCAAAAATAATCTTACTGAAATTGCATAGTTTCGTCAAAATTAGTTATTTAGGTTATAGAGGGAGGGGCTAACTCCCTTTGAACTTATTATCTCACAGTAAAAGTTCTATACAAGGAAAAGAAGTGAGTTAGATGTGCACTGTGATAAACTTCCCAAAAGGAGTGATGTCTATGAAGGCTAAAAGGACAAGTATTGCTCATAATGTAAAATACATCCAAAAATTTATGTATTGGCATTCTGATTATCCTCCATTTTGCAAATTATTACAAATGTCTGGTTGATTTCGTGTTATTTTGAGGCGATGTGCAGTATGGGCTTTTTCCGCCTTTCCATTTAAAGGGCTAACCAGTTAGGTGCTAATTCTTGACTCTGGAATTCCATAGGTTCCTGATTCAATTTTTCGAATTTCTTTTCTATCTCCTTCTAAATAAGGTTAAGGTCGAGAGGGAAGGAGAAGAAGGTAGCCACAGGAGATCGCATGAGGAAATTGCTGGTCATACTGAATGCTATTATACCTACTAACACCCCCTGGAGTCTTAATAATGTTTAACACAGTTGCTACCATGGTTTTGTTTCCCATAAATCTACCGGATGCAAGATAAAATCTATAGAAGTTAACGAATAATGCTGATATAAATATTTTATCCTCCTCCACTTCTGTATTTTTTTAAAGACCTGCTGAAAAGCATGAGTCCAAGTATGGGAAACAGAACTCCGGATATGCTAAGTAAAAGCATGCCCGAAAGAGAGATGTTTTTTAGATTAAAATAGGGTAGGGTGGCAAGTTGAAATAGGGGGAAAACGTACGTAAAGAGAATTCTTAAAACCTTTGGAAAGATATTTATCGGATACTGGCCTAATTCCATAATGTCATAAAATACCTCGAAAGGACCCTTTCTTCCATAAAATAAGAAGCCGAAACTTACCAGAATGAGCGAAAATCCTGTAAGTGTTGAAAATGATAAACTTAAAACGAATGGAAAGAGAAGCAGGGTTTTTATTACATTAAGTTTTACATGAATTATACCTATGATAAAAATTATAATTCCAATGAATAGACTTGTAATTTCCATTATCTGTCCTGGAATTTCTTTCAAAGTTATGTAATACAGTGGGTGCACTGGCAAGATGAGAACTGTATCAAGTCCTCTTCTCCACAGATATTTGTTTTGAAACCAGATGAAGTGTGCGAACATTATATGAAACAAAGAAAACAC
>CAZNDM010000100.1:0-5391 GCA_964571845.1 uncultured bacterium
TGAACAGGATCGATTCCCAGTGCAACAGCAATTGGAACAAGAATCGGAGTTGTCATAACGTTTAATGCAACTCCCTCCATAAACATTCCAAGAAAGTACAGCACAATACTAACGAAAATCAGAAATTCCCATGCCTTTAAGTGATGGGTTTTCACAAACTGGAAAAGCAGAAACGGAATTTTGATCTGTGTGAGAACTTTAGAGAATAAAATTGCCCCTGCAATGATGATGAAAATTGTTACCGTGGTGTACATTGTCCTCAGCAGTATCTTTGGGACGTCTCTCCAGGTTATGGTTCTATACAGATAGAGGCCAATAAATAGTGAGTAAACTGCTGTGGCGGTACCAATTTCTGTAGGAGTCAACTTCCCGGTGTAGAATCCGTAAAGCACGATAATTGGAAGAGCAAGTACACCAAGGGATTTCTTAAAAAGATTCCATCTGTCTCTGTTTGTAAATGTTTCCTGAATTTTTCCATAACCTCTCTTGTGGGAAACTATTCCTGTATAAATCATCAGAATCAAGCCTGCGATTATACCTGGAACAATCCCAGCGTAGAAGAGTGCCCCTATAGAGGTCTGAGATATACTACCGTAAATGATCATGGCAATACTTGGTGGAATCATTATTGCAAGGGTACCGGAAGTGGCTATAAGAGATGCCGCGAAACCGTCATCATATCCCTCCTCCTTCATACCTTCTGTGCCTATTCTTCCAATTGCTGCCGCGTCGGCCGCACTTGAACCCTGAATTCCAGCAAATAGCATGGTAGCTGCGATAGAGACAATTCCCACCCCTCCAGGTAATTTTCCGAGAAATGCCGCAGCAAGCCTGAACAGAAGCTCTACGATCTCTCCTCCAATAAGAAACTCTGCCGTCATTATAAAGAAGGGAATCGCCAGAAGGGTATATTTGTCCATTGAACTGTAAAGAATTTGTGGAATGAGCTTGTAGTAAAAGGTATTTCCTGTAATTGTGAATTCTATTATACTTGCTATAATCAGGGCAAAACCCACTGGGACCCTGATAAGTAGCAAAATGATGAGGATTATAAATGGTGAGAGGACAAGTAATGCGTGCATTTACTTTATCTCCTTCTCAACTTCAACCAATCTCATGATAAAATGGAAAATCCACAAAACAGCTGATATAGGAATTATTGTCCTCACAATAAAGGTTGGTGTATTAAACATCAAATATAGCCTTTCGCCCGAATGAATGTAGAAAATTACGTTTTTCGTCCCATAGTAAACAAGAAACGCAGAAAGTATGAGAAGGAGAATATAATCAAAGATGAAGATGACTTTTCTAACTGAAGGTGGGAGTCTATCGACAAAAATTTCCGCCTGTACGTGTTTGTGATAGTGAATGGCAGCTCCAGCACCTATAAATGTTCCCCATGCGAGGAGATTTATCGGGAACTCGAGTACCCAGTCACCGGTACTTTTATTAAACCATCTCATAAGGATGGAGTAGATAGAGATGAAGATGGTAGCAGTTATAAGAATTGTTGCTGCGTATTCTTCAAAAACAACGAGTTTCCTTTCTATATATAGGAATTTTTCCCTCATGGTTTTTATTTTTGTGAGGGGCGCGCGCTCCAGCGCGCGCCCCTCACTATTTTAAATCATCCGCCCTTTGCTGCCTTCAGCACATCTTTAAAGAAGACACCGTACTTTTTCTCGTATTTCTTCCAGTTCGGACTGAAAGCTTTTTCAAGAGCCTTTAGATCTTCAGGCGTGGGGGCATAGTAATGACCACCATGCGCCTTCAACTGTTTTATGTAACTGTCCAGACCGGACCATACTTCCACATCATATTCAGCGGCACATCTCATGGCTCCTGTCTGGATGATGTACTTATAGTAATTTGGAAGTTTATCCCACCATTGTTTTGAAGCCACCCAGATGTACGCTCCGTGATTCGGAAATAGTGTGACGTAAGGTAATACCTCGTAAAGGTGACGTTTTAGATAAGCTGTAAACGTTGTGTAAACACCGTTTACAACACCCTGCTGAGCTGCTGTGTAAACCTCACCAAGTGGTAATCTAATGGTTGAGCCACCAAAGGTTCTAATTGCATCTTCCACAATCGGGTGACCCGATGTCCTGATTTTCATTCCTTTGAAATCTTTCGGTCTCTTCAGAAATCTATCCTTTGTTGCGATAATCATTGGGCCTTCATCCATAGCCGTGAGACCCACGACGTTGGATTTTTCTGCACTCTTTATGATTTTCCAGCCCGCTTTACTGTAAAGGAAGCTCCAGAAGTCCTCGTTTGTTTTGAAGAGAAAAGGTAACTCTACGAGCTCAAATAGTTTACTATATGCAACAAGATGTCCATTGGGTGGATTCATCATCTCTACTCCGCCCATACTGAGGGCCTGGAGACCTTCCTTGGTTTTATAGAGCTGGGAACCGGGGTAAATTTCAACTTTGATTGCTCCGTTGGAGTATTTTTCAACCCACTTGGCAAATTCCTGTGTTTTGATGGTGCGGGGGTTTGTCAATCCCACTTTAAGTGGGAACTTGATAGTTACTTTGGGCTCGCCAGCAAAGACGAACCCTGCTATTACAACCATGGCCAGCAGCTTCTTCATCATGTTATCACACCTCCTTTTTTACAAAGCCAGAGATTCAGGATAAAATGCAAATCCTTCCATTAACCTTCTTGCTGTCCTGAAAGCTCTGGCTTTTTCAACATACCAATTTTCGCCTTTCTGAGAAACAAAGGGGACTATCTCAATCACCCCCGCTGGATGACCTATCCTGACCTTTTCAGAATCTTTTGCAAGTTCGTTTACAACAGTACCAGTGATTTTCGATGCCACTGATGTGCAAATGGCACCTGTTAATGCATAGGATGCATGAAGTTTCCCCATTGACATTATTCTACCCACGAGAGAAATCTCGTTTTTGTTAACAACTTTCCCGGATGAAGCTTTATAAGTTGTGGGTGGGGATATAAAGGCTATTTTTGGTACGGCGGGACTGTGTTTTGTAACTTCTTCCGGTGTTGAGGCGAAACCAAGCTCTGCACCAATGAACGACCTTATTTTCTCAATCTTTCTAAGAAGCTCGATGTTTGAATTTATTTCGCCAGGTAGTTCTGTTCCTTTGAGGCCGATTGATTCGGCTTTGAAGAAGATCACTGGATTTGAAGCATCCACCACAGACACTTCAATTTTACCAATTCCGGGAATATCAAAAGTGTCCTTCAGGTTGCCAGTTGGCAGAAGTTTGCCGGTAACCGCACCACCAGGGTCGTAAAAATCGAGTTCAATCCTGGCGCCGGGGAACGGAACACCGTCTATAAAATAATCTCCTTCAACCTTTGCTTTTCCATTTTCAACGGGGACATGTGCGACAATTAACTTTCCCGTATTGGTATTTAGTATCCTGACAGCAGTTATCGGCTCCTTTGCCTCAACAAGGCCTTCATCTATGGAGAAAGGACCGACAGCAGAGGAGATATTGCCACAGTTTCCCCTATAATCAACAATGGCATCATTGATTGAAACCTGTCCGAATGTGTAATTAATATCGTAGTCAGGATGGTTTGACTTCCCGATAATGGCAACCTTACTTGTGGTGGATGTGGCACCTCCAAGACCATCTATTTGTCTTTCAAAAGGGTCAGGGCTGCCAAATATTCTGAGGATTATTTTGTCCCTCTCTTTTTGTTCAGGCGGCAGATCCTCCTCTCTGAGGAAGACAGCCTTACTTGTTCCCCCCCGCATTATTACTGCTCTAATTTTCCTCTGCATTTAAATCGCCTCGCTTGTTGAAGAATTTGGGCCTTTCAAAGTTATATTTTAGAGCAATTTTAATTTTTCAATGTTTTTAAATAACTCGATTGAATTTATTCATATTTAAACTTTTATGCCTTTGGATTAGTGCTGTCAAGATGTGCATATATTGAATCCACTTCTAAATTTACAGGGGTGACATTAAAATTAGTCCTTAAACCAGAAAGGAGTAGGTTATGAAAAGAGAAGAGATCCTGAGAATATTCCCGGAAATAAATGAGATCGGAGATGAGAATCTCCGGAATGGAGTAATTAAGGTATGGATTTATTTCTGGGAAAAGAGCGGTTTCGAAAGTCTTGAAGAGGCCCCATTTAATCCGGTTGTTCCCGGAGTATCACTTGTAAATCATATCAGATCAGTTTTACACATTTCTCTTGCAATTGCTGATGCACTTGAAAGATTTCACAGGATAAAGGTTGATCGCGATAGACTTATAGCTGCTGTATTGTTGCATGACGTTAGTAAAACAGTTGAATATGAGAGTGGAAACAAATCTGAAATAGGAAAATTATTTCAGCATGGTTTCTGGGGGGCTCATGAGGCGATTAATTTTGGCCTTCCTCTGGAGATAGCCCACCTGATTCACACCCATCCATTTAACTCACCGGTCGAGCCTGCTTTTCTTGAAGGGATAATTCTGCATTATGCAGATTTCGCTGATGCAGACAGCCTTAGATTTAATGAGGGGGTCGAGCCCTATCTTTTCAAAAAATAAATAACCTGAAAGGAGTGCAGTATGAAAAAATTGCTGATGCTGGTGATGCTGGTCGCATCACTAAACGCTAAATATCTTGTTAGAGTGTATGTAAACGGGTACGAGGATGTGGCAAAACTTCAGAGTAGAGGAGCAGATATTGCCGCGTCTTTACCTACAAAAAATGCGGTGGACGTCATCGTAAAAGATTTATCAGTTGTTTCCGGATACCCTTACACAATCATCGACGCTGATCTTGAAGCTCATAGACCCAAAATTAATTTTGGCCCGTATTACACATACGAAGAAGCTGTGACAGAACTTGATAGTCTTCATGCACATTATCCAGAGATTGTTTCTGAGAAGTTTTCAATAGGTCAGTCCATAGAGGGGAGACAGCTCTGGGTGGTGAGAATTTCGGATAACCCGGAGGTAGATGAGGATGAGCCAGCAGTATTTTTGAATGCGGCGATCCACGCAAGGGAACCTGGGGGAGTGTCCACGGTTTTTGGATTCATTCATTATCTTGTCAGAAACTATGGGATAGATCCTACTGTGACCTGGCTTATAGACAATCGTGAACTCTACATAGAACCTGTTGTAAATCCCGATGGTTATGTGTATAACGAAACATCTGATGGATATTGGAGAAAGAATAAAAGGGACAATAATAACGATGGAAGATTTGAGGAAAGTGAAGATGGTGTCGATTTGAATAGAAACTTCGGATACATGTGGGGGTATGATAATTACGGTTCCTCACCCACACCATCATCACAAACATATAGAGGAACAGCTCCTTTTTCTGAGCCCGAGACTGATTATATGAGGGTCTTTGCAGACTCCATAAGACCCAGAATTGTCATTAACTATCACACGTATTCGAAT
>CAZNDM010000101.1:0-8167 GCA_964571845.1 uncultured bacterium
AGCGGGGGAGAAATTTGAAAATCTTTTTCATAACGACTCAAAGTGTTATGCAAAGGTGTTTATCCACTAACTCCACACCTGCGATGTGAGAGTCCACCCACAATTTCCCTCCCGCTCGCGGAAAGATCCACTCCTAACCTCCCCACCCATTTGCGGGAGGGTTCACTTACAAACTCCCCTCCCACGGAGTGGGAGGGGATTGAGGGGAGGGCAACAAAACTCCACCTGCTTTTCTCTGTCGAATCAGCTCTTTCTGCCCCCTCCTTTATCCTCCCCCGCAAGGCGGGGGAGGGGTTGGAGAAGTAATCCTCCCCCAAACCTCTTCGAGGTTGGGGGGGAGGGGTTTGAGAGTGTCCTCCCCGCGAAGCGGGGGAGGGGTTGGAGGACGTTCCTCTCCCACTTCGTGGGGGAGGGGTTGGAGTTTCCCTCATAGAGTGGGGGATGAGTTTGTCGAGTGTGTCATCGCGAAGTGGGGGGTGCTGAACGATCTCCCATGTCTCATTCAGTTGCAGAGAGGGGTTTGACGGAAAATCACCTGAGAAGTTGGAGAGGGGGACAATCCTCCTATCCAAAGCAAGGCTTTGTAGGCAAATGTGATTTGACAAGTCTTCTCCTTCAGGTGGCATTCACCTTGCGGAAAAAGGGCTAAAAAGGAGCCCCTCCCATACTTTTCCAGAGTCCATGGGAGAAGGTTTATTAAATGTTTTTCCCATTGAGTCAGCGCATGAAAAAGATAAAAATTTCATTCACGGTTTTGAGACACCTTCAGGAGGAGATTTCATATTCCTGTTCCTATGCAAAAGTTATTTCCTATCCGATTGGTTACGGGGGACGAAATATGAAATTTTTTGATTTTTGAAACTGGAAAGTACTGCACAGCGTCCTTTAATATTACCAAAATTCCAACAAGGGAGGTACATCTATGGGGCTTCTTGACAGATTCAGAAGGAAGACAGTTGATGTCGAGCAACTTGCCAAAGAAGTTGACATGGGGCCGAGGACACCAAAGGGATGGGGCAGATATTTGATTTTCATAGTTGCAGTTTCCATGTCTCTCTTCCACCTTTACACCGGTGGAGCCGGGCTTCTTACAGCAATGAAACAGAGGTCCGTTCACCTCACCTTTGCGCTGTTTCTCGCCTTTGTTGTTTATCCGTTTAGCAAAAAGTCCCCACGGGACAGAATCCCGTGGTATGATCTTGTCATTGGTTTACTCGCCGCATTCACCGCTTTTTATCACATACTTTTTTACAATCAGCTCACTTATCGTGTAGGTGCCCCAAACACCATTGATCTGATTATGGGTGGACTCTTTATCATCCTCGTACTTGAAGCTACGAGAAGATCCATTGGTCCTGCACTTCCTATTATTGCCATTGCATTCCTGATCTACGCATATTTCGGTCCTTACATGCCGGGAATCCTTGCTCACAAAGGGTACAGCATCAAAAGGATTATCAACCACCAGTACATGACAATGCAGGGTATTCTGGGTGTGCCCGTTGGTGTTTCCGCCACATTCGTATTCCTGTTCGTCCTGTTCGGATCAATGCTCGATAAAGCTGGTGCTGGTGAGTACTTTATCAAACTCGCATTTTCGCTCCTTGGAAAGTACAGAGGTGGTCCCGCGAAAGCTGCAGTGGTTTCAAGCGCTATGATGGGTATGGTTTCCGGTAGTTCTATTGCGAATGTTGTTACGACAGGTACATTCACGATTCCACTTATGAAGAAGGTGGGATTTGAGCCGGAAACTGCTGGTGCTGTTGAGGTTGCGACTTCAACAAATGGTCAGCTAATGCCCCCTGTCATGGGAGCCGCTGCATTTATTATGGCAGAGTTTCTGGGCATCTCTTACTTCCAGGTCGTTAAGGCTGCATTTATACCAGCAGTTATCAGTTATATCGCCCTGTTTTATATCGTTCATCTCGAAGCACTGAAGCTCGGAATACAGGGCTTGAGTGAAGAGGAGGTGCCAAAGTTCTGGCCCACATTTTTAAGCGGCATCCACTTCCTCATTCCGGTCTTCGTTCTTATCTATGCACTCGTTATTGCAAGATTAACGCCGATAACATCAGCTTTCTGGTCCATTATCCTCATCATCGTTTTGCTGTTTATTCAGGGATTCATAAAGGTTGTTATTGCCCACAGTAAGGGGCGTCTTGGAGATATGACGCTCATTGAGGGGCTTTACTATGACTTTATCGAGAATGTGAAGAAGCTATTCGCCGGTCTCGAAGCTGCAGCGAGAAACATGATTGGAATCGCCGTTGCATGTGCGTCTGCAGGTATTATCATCGGCGTTACCACCCTCACGGGACTGGGTTTGAGAATGACTGACATCATCCTCACGATTTCAGGTGGACACCTTTTCTTCACGCTTATTCTCACGATGATAGCCTCCATCATTCTCGGAATGGGACTTCCTACCACAGCCACATACATCGTTCTTGCTGCACTCACAGCCCCTGCGATCACCGCACTTGATCCATCCATCCCCGCAATTGCAGCACATCTCTTTGTATTCTTCTTCGGTATAATCGCAGACGACACACCGCCTGTTGGTCTCGCCGCCTATGCTGCAGCGGCTATTGCGAAGTCGGATCCTATAAAAACCGGTGTACGAGGATTCGGATTTGACATCCGAACCGCAGTTTTACCGTTCCTCTTTGTCTATCACCACGAGCTGCTGCTGATCGGGACCACTTTCTGGCACGGGGTACTCATTTTCATCCTTGCCACAATTGGAATGTTGCTCTTTTCAGCAGGACTTCAGGGATATTTCATTGCCCGTAGCAAGCTGTGGGAAAGTGGACTCCTGCTCGTGGCTGGACTCATGATCATTCAGCCCAAGTGGGATACAACCATCGCTGGTGCAGTCCTTGCACTCATCGTTTATCTGCTGCAGAAGAGAAGGGCAGTGAAAGAGGCTTACGCAGGTTGAACAGATTAAAAAGTCGTTTACCGGTCATAATACTTGCCTTTATTGTGATCTTCCTCTCCAAGCCCACAAGGTATGTGGAGGTACGCGACGAGAATGGCAACTACATCCTGCTTACCCAGGCAACGAAGTTCGATACTCTGAAGTACCGCTTTGTCCACTCATCTGAGCATGTCCCGGCAACAGCCTTTTTCGGCTATCTTGGCAACAAATTCATTCATCTGAAAACAGAATTTGACTCTTTTGGACCGGGATTGCCGGATATGGTTCCCGGGGACAGTTTTGAGATAAAAAAGGATCGCTGGATTATTTATCCTTCGAGAGAAAACAGGGAATACGATCGCCTGAGATTTGTGATCTCACCTGAAAGCAAACAGGTAATAGAAGTCGGGAAAAATCGGGTGGATCTCTACAGGTTCATGGATAGAGGAGAGAGGGTAGTGGTCAAAACCAGGGCAACTTCACTTTCCCTGTATCTGACTAAAAAATATCTAACAGCACAATTTCACAGGAGGCAGACGAAATGAGCATCAAATTCATTCAAATGGGTCTCGGACCGATAGGAATCGAAGTCGCGAAAACAGCGCTTTCAAAGGGTTTCGAAATTGTTGGCGCTGTTGACATCCGCGAAGATATTGCAGGTAAGGACATCGCTGATGTACTCGGGCTGGGAGAGAAAACAGGTATAGTGGTCAAAAAGTCCCTGAAAGAGCTCGGAAAAATTGACGCTGATGTTGTGTTTCACAACACTGTATCCAAGTTCGACGATGCCTATCCCCAGATAGTTGAGATCATTGAAATGGGATACAATGTGGTCTCAACCACAGAGGAGCTTTCCTACCCGTACTACAGGTATCCAGAAAAGGCAAAGGAGCTCGACAGGCTTGCGAAAGAAAAAGGAGTTACGGTACTCGGAACCGGCGTGAATCCCGGTTTTGTTCTTGACACACTCCCGGTTGTGATAACAACGCCTGCAAAGAGGGTGGAGAAAGTGGAGGGTTACAGGGTTCAGAACGCCTCGGTCAGACGCTATCCTTTTCAAAAGAAAATAGGGTCCGGAATGACACCTGAGGAATTCAGAAAGGCGTGGGACGAGGGCAGGCTCGGACACATGGGATTTAAGGAGAGCACGGCAATGATTGCAGGTGCCCTTGGCTGGAAGCTCGATGACATAGTGGAGGAGTGCGAGCCGGTTATCGCCGAGGAACCTGTTGAAACCCAGTACTTCAAGGTACAACCGGGCTATGTGCGGGGACTTCACCAGACAGTCCGTGGATTCATGGATGGAAAAGAGGTGATAAAACTCGTCATTCACGCAGCACTCGGAGAGAAGGAACCCAAAGACGAGATTTTTGTCTATGGTGAACCGGACATACATCTCATAATTGACGGAGGTCTCCACGGAGACATTGCAACTGTTTCTGTAACAGCCAACATGGCAGCAATAGTGGTAAAATCTGATCCTGGATTCAAAACGATGATAGAGCTGCCCGTACCGAGGAATTATCAGGGATAAATAAAAGGGGGGCGGCTTGCGCGAAGCGCAAGCCGCCCCCCTTTATCTAAAACATCGAACTAAACAAAATTCCCCACCTGAATTTGAATCCACTGTTTGTGTAAACCGGCAGAACCAGCATGGCCGTTAAAAATCTGTTCGAAAAACCGAGTCTCAGACCAGCCTCCTTTAAAAACTCGAAATCTGAATCTCCCAGAACACCGCCTGTGAAATATAACTGAGGGAGATGCCACACCTTCAGTGCACCTGTCAACGAAAAGCCCAATTTTCCGTTATACACGGGATCCTGATAGCCAAACATACCCATACCCCGACCCGTTGACCAGTGTTTCCCCGGTGAAAGAGTCCCTCGCCTCACAGGATAAAACCTTGCGTGTTCAGGATCTGGATCTCCAGATGCGTATATCCGCTCCTGAGCGGGAAAACCCGAGCCCAGAATTCCACCCGCATAGTAACCAACCTCAAAATATTCGCTTTCGCCAAAGTAATGTCTCAACCTCCCCTGATTTTCAAGCTTTGCAAAAACTTTTTCTGCTGCACCAATTTTTAAACCAAAATGCATGCTCAACTCATCGAGCATGGTATTCAGCGTCAAATCTGAATTAATCCGGAAAGACCAGTAGTTCGCCTTTTCGAATATTCCGGGATTGTAGTATCGAGTATCGTACAGGTTCAGGTGCGAGAAACTGACACTCAGCTTTTTGTAAGAGCAGTCATTATCAGGTCTTTGCCAGAACTGGGAGACGGAAAGTGTCTGTCTTTTCAAGCCATCCTGGTCCATAAACTGGAGAGAAATATCCAGAAAATTGGAAAATGGAGGATGATACCGGTTCGCGATCTCGAAACCGTATCCCACCTTTTTGCTCTTACTCGAATAGTAGAGGAGAGTTGAACTGTAATACTGTTTTATGAGTGGATTTCCTGTCTGAACTTTTACGCCAAATCTCCTTCCGTCAACAAACCCTTCGTTCCACACATAGGGAAAAATTGTGATTGAAAAATGCTCAAAGTCAGGAATGCCCGGTAAAAATCGAATTTTCGGGCGCGGGAACCCCTTTGAATTGTTTATGTAGTTACTTTCAAAAATCTCGTGCTTCATGTTCACTTCAATGTGTTTTACAGGTGAGGTGTGGCGGAAAACCACGGGTTTGCCAGGACTCCATCTCGAGGTTAATGTATCTCCATTCTCGGTGATGAGAAACACGGGAGCAGGAAAATCCTTCATGGTTCCTTTATTTTCGACATGAACAGTGGTAACAAATGCGCTATCCTCAGCCACTGTTTTGTAATCCCTGATGACGAAATCGTTGAAACTCCTTCCCATGTACCAGTCTTTTTTGAACCATTCCAGGTCTTTACCAGAGACCTCCTCGAATACATTAAAGAAGTCATCGACATCAGGATGTTTAAAGCTCCACCTTTTGTAGTACTCGCGCATTCCCTTCCAGAAAATTTCAGGGGTGAGATACCATTCCAGTGCTCGGAGAAGGAGCACCCCCTTGTAATAGTTGATAATGGAATAATTCGACATGGAAAATTGCTCAGATCTTAAATTCATGGGCTGGTCCGTCCTCGTACTGAGTTTAAGACCATAGGCGAGATGAACTATATCGAGGTAACCTATGTCATGAACGAGCTGTAAACCGAAGAGATTCACCTCCTTCAGATCAGTAAGGTTGTACCTGCCATAGTGATGAGCAAGATATTTGGATTCGAGGAAACTGTTTAAACCTTCATCAAGGAAAGGATATGCCCTTTCGTCAGACCCGATCATTCCCATAAACCAGTTGTGTCCAACCTCGTGTATGACCACATCTTCGAGAATGTGTGTGTATGGGACATTTTTAACACCTACAATTGTGATCATGGGGTATTCCATACCACCGGCTGTTCTGATGGAGCCGTCAACAACTGATGCCTTCGGATATCTGAAAGGTCCCACCTTTTCGCTGTAAAAAGATATGGCTTTTTCAACATATTCAGGCACATCCTTCCAGGAGATAATGTCTTGTGGAGCAACGAGTACATTTGTTATAACACCGCCGTTGTGCCTCTTTCTGAAAAGTAGGTATTGGACACCAGCAAACCATGCGAAGTTGTGCACACTGTCAGCAACGAAATGCAGTGTTTTCATGGTACTGCATGTGTCAAGGTCTTTGAGTCTCGATTTGATCCAGTTTTTTATAAACTTCTTTCGTTCTTTGCCTTTAAGGGAGAGTGCATATTTTGTTGTATCGGCGAGTTTTTCGAGAAATTCCTCCTCGTGCGGGTCTTTTAATATCCCCGTTGCATCCACGACAAAACATTCTGGTAGAGTGATCCAGACATCAAATTTTCCGTATTCTCCATAAAATTCTCCCTGATCAAGGTAGGAGTCAGGATGCCAGCCTCTTTGGTCGTAAACAACAACCTTGGGATACCAGTGGGTGGCAATGAAATACCCCTTGTTGTAGTAACCCATTCTGGAGAAAACATGCGGAAACTTTCCCTTGAACTTCATTGAAATTCTAACTGAATCCCCCGGCAGTAGTGGCTGTGGAAGATAGATTTTCACCTCGTCAATTGCATTTTTTGCAAATGTGAAGGTTGTTTTCTCACCGTCACACTTCACATCTGAAATCTCAAGAAATCCCCTCTCCTCTGGCCTGGAAAAGAAAAAGTGTCTCCTGCAGAACCTCTTTTGCTGGAGTGCAAAGGGAGTGCGCGTATTTTTGAAGGCGTTGGGATACAGGTGAAACCAGATGAATTTTAGTGTGTCAGGTGAGTTGTTTCTGTAAACGACCGTCTCGTCACCTTCGTATGTGCGCTCCTTAGCGTTTAGTGTTACATGGATGTAGTAATGAACGCTTTGCTGGAAATAGTTCCCCCCAAAAAGTGTTGAGCTTATTAGAAACACCCATAACCCTTTCATGGGATTTATTCTAAATCCGCACCACCGGAAAATACAAATCCCGTGATCTGATACCCTTATTCGGAGAAATTTATTTTCAGAAATTGATCTCCGTTTATGATGGCACCAGTCCAGCTTTTAAGTTGCATAGAAAGAATGTCTGAAGATGATCCAAATTTTCAGGCAGGGGAGAAATAGAAGATTTGACGGGGTAAAGCAAGTATGTTTTTTTTTACCCTCCCCTCAATCCCCTCCCACTCCGTGGGAGGGGAGTTGTGAGTGCCCCCTCCCGCATGGCGGGAGGGGAGTTTGTAGATGCCCCCTGCCGCATGTGGGTGTGGATGGTGGTAATCTATTTCACTTCATGAAGGAGAGATTGGTATGGGTTTTCTCACTTTGTGGATGAGGAGACTGTTGATTGATCTTTATCACATGTCGTTTTGCGATGTGAGGGATTCCGCTGGGCAATCCCCTCTCCCTCATCGTGGGAAACTCTTTTCCAGTCCTTCCTCTACGAAGTGAGGGAGAATTGTTCATCCAACTCCTCCCCCGCTTTGCGGGGATCACCTTTTCTGCACCTCCCCCGCCCCGCGGGGGAGGACTAAGGAGGGGGTAGAAAGAGTTGATCTGATAGGGAAACGCAGAGGTAGTCTTTCCACCCTCCCCTCAATCCCCTCCCACTCCGTGGGAGGGGAGCTGGGTGTAACTCTCCAGCAGGGCGGGAGGGGAGCTGGGTGTGACCCTCCTGAAAGCAGGAGGAGAGGTTTAAGGCGGATTCTCACATGTGAGAAGGGAGGCTGGAAATGATTCCTCTCCAGTAACA